>JANOJO010000420.1:0-14747 GCA_031418795.1 Bacteroidota bacterium
ATTTGCTATGCAATCCAGCACCATCAACCCTTTTTCAGCAATTGCCATTTGCATCATGGTCGGTTCACCAACAATGCCAATTACCCCCCCGCCCGTAAAGGGGAGCTTAGAAGCACTCTGTGTATTGTTGATAAATTTTTCGTTTTGAAGAAGTGCTTCAATTCCATTGTTGCCAGAAATTTCTTCTTCTGCTGTTGCGGCAATTACTAAATTATACTTCAGGTTTTCTTTTTCATAGAAATAAAGAAATGTTGCAATCAGGGAAACAAGACATCCTCCGGCATCATTGCTGCCGAGCCCAAATAATTTTTCATCTTTTTCTATTGGAGAGAAGGGGTCAATTGTATAACCTTTGTTTGGCTTTACAGTGTCATGATGTGAATTGAGTATGATAGTTGGCTTGCCTGCATCAAAATGTTTATTCCTTGCCCAAACATTATAAAAATGCTGCTCGGCTTTTACATTATTTTTTTTAAGAAAATCTTTGATGATAGCAGATGAATTGTCTTCCTGTTTGCTGAAAGAAGGTGTAGCAATTAATTGTTTTAGTAAACTGATTGCATTCTCCTGTAATATGGAAATCTCATTACTCATTCGTTATCGTTGTTCCTGAAACTCCTTCAATTAGTTTTTGTAATTCTTCTGCTTTACCAATTATTATTTTTCTCACTCCGCTATTCAAGGCTTCAAAAGCATTATCCAATTTTGGAATCATGCCGTCAAATATTTTAGCCTCATCTTTCAATTGCCTGTAATATTCCTGATTCAATCTTTTAATTATAGATGATTCATCATTCACATCAAGCAGCACTCCGGCTTTTTCAAAAGAATAAATCAGGCTCACGTCATATAAACCACTCATGGCTTTCGCCAGTTCCTGTGCAATTGTGTCGGCATTCGTGTTAAGCAATTGGCCTTTTCCATCATGTGTAACAGGGGCTACTACTGGGGTGAAGCCGGGTATTAGTAATTCATCCCAATACATTCCTGACATCTTCTCTGTATCAACATCACCAACAAATCCGTAATCAATTTCCGTCACAGGTCTTTTAGTTGCCGGAATAAGATTTCCATCTGCACCGGTTACACCCAGTGCATTGCAATGATGCGATTGCAACTGCGCAACTATTTTTTTATTTATCAAACCCGCATACACCATTGTCACCAGATCAATCGTTGCTGCGTCAGTTATCCTTCTTCCATCAACATGTTTTGATTCAATACCTAACTGTTCACCAATCTTTGTCGCCACTTTTCCCCCGCCATGCACTAATATTTTTTTTTCTTCAATAGTTGCAAATGTTTTCAGAAATGAAGAAAGTTTTATTTCATCATCAATTATGTTTCCGCCAATCTTTATCACAAATAATTTTTCCATAAAACAATTTAGCAATTCATCAATTTAACCATTTGCCTTCAGTAACTCACTTAATACAACCTGCGCTGCCCATACCCTGTTACTTGCCTGTTGCGTTACAATACTCATCGGCCCATCTAATATTTCATCACTCAACTCCACATTTCTTCTCACCGGTAAACAATGCATCACTTTGGCATTATTAGTAACCGCCCATCTTTTTTTCTTTAATTGCCATTTCGGGTCATTGGTATAAATTTTTCCATAGTCATTATAAGTGCTCCAGTTTTTTACATAGACAAAGTCTGCATCTTTCAATGCTTCTTCCTGGTTATGTGTAATGGTTGCACCTTTTGTAAACACTTCACTTAATTCATATTCTTCGGGGTGAGTGATTACAAAATCAGATTTGCCCCAGGCATTTATCCATTGCGCAAAACTATTAGCCACACATTGCGGTAATGGTTTTACATGCGGCGCCCATGTGAGGACAATCTTGGCCCCCCTGCTCCCCGAAGGGGGGTTCAGAGCAAGCTGCTCACTGATTGTAATAATATCAGTGAGTGATTGCAACGGATGCAGCGTTGAGCTTTCCAAACTTACTACTGGTATGCCTGCGTATTTTATAAATTGTTTTATATACAATTCACTGTAATCGTCTTCCCGGTTTTGCAGTGAAGGAAAAGTCCGGATTGCAAGTATGTCAAAATATTTTCCAAAAATTGGCGCTGCGTCTTTTACATGCTCTACAGTTGTACCACTCATGATAGCCTCTTCTTCAAACTCCAGCGCCCAACCTTCGCTGCCCACATTGAAAACTATACAATCCATTCCAAGATTCTGCGCAGCAATTTGTGTACTCAGCCTTGTACGCATACTCGGATTTAAAAACAAACAACCAATACGTTTATTTGCTCCCAATGTTTTATCAATAAAAGGATTTGCTTTATACGCCAGCGCTTTTGACACTAAAACATCAATGGCCTCCCCAACCCCTCCTAAGGAGGGGCTTAGAACATCGTTTACTGAAATGAATTGTTTCAATTTTCGATAGTTTTATTTTTGTTTACCAAACGAAGCATTAATTATTCAAAACAATTTTTTTATTTGGTCAGCGTAGTTTGGAACTAAGCTTTTGTGCTACTATTAAACTTTTGTTCCGCCAACTGGCGGACTCTTGTACTTTTGGAATTCTATTCAGCTTCCTGTAACAAACCAATCTCTTCTTTTATCGAATCAATGAATTGTTCTGCATCTCTTTTCTTTAATGCTAAAGACGGTAACAACCGGATCACATTTGGTTTTGCTTCGCCGGTAAATATTTTCTGATTCCAAAGCAGATTCTTTTTTAAATCTTTTAATTCTTCTTGTACATCAAAACCAATCATCAATCCTCTGCCTCTTACATTTTTTAATTGTGGTATTGCTTCCAATTCATCTCTTAAATATTTACCTACCATGGTTGCATTGCCCATTAATTTTTCTTCTTCTATTATTTCTAAAACAGCCAATGCAGCGGCACAGGCAAGATGATTGCCGCCGAAAGTGGTGCCTAATTGAAAATGTTTAGGTTTGATATGCGGTGCAATAATAATACCTGCTACCGGGAAACCATTTCCCATTCCCTTCGCCATTGAATAAATATCCGCATTCACTCCTGCAAAATCATGACTAAAAAATTTCCCACTTCTTCCATAACCGCATTGCACACTGTCGGCAATATAAACAGCGCCGTATTCATCACACATGCTGCGTATTTTTTTAAGAAAAGAATTTTCGGCAACATTAATACCGCCAACTCCCTGAATGCCTTCGATGATAACAGAAGAAATTGCTTTTGCATTTTCTTTAAAACATTCTTCCAGTGCCGCTTCATCATTGAAAGGAAGGAAGATAACATTTTCCGTTTCGTTTACAGGTGCGATATAATTTTTATTATCCGTTACTGATACTGCCAGCGATGTTCTTCCATGAAATGATTTAGTGAATGCAATCACTTTTTTTCTTCCGTTAAAAAACGAAGCCATCTTTATTGCATTCTCGTTTGCTTCTGCTCCACTGTTACATAGAAATAATTGGTAATCTTCTTTGCCGGAAACTTTTCCAAGTTTTGCAGCCAGTTCCTGCTGCAAAGGAATCCTGATTGAGTTGGAGTAGAATGCAATTTTTCCCAACTGTTCTTCTATTCGCTTCACCCAATACGGATGTGTATGACCAATGCTGATTACAGCATGACCACCATAGAGGTCAAGGAACTGCTCACCTTTATCATCCCAAACATAGGAGCCTTTTGCTTTTACAATAGTTATTTCATTAATCGGATAAACGTCGAATAAGTTCATAATAGAAGCCCCTCCAAACCTCCCCGAAGGGGAGGCTTTAGCGTATTGTAGTTTAAAAAAAATTTATTTATCGGAGTGCCTCCTGGTTCTTATCCGCCAATCGGCGGAGAGTTACAGGGGGCTAAAAATAATTTGCTTTTAATTTCAGTCCCGATGTTTCATCTAACCTAAACATCAGATTCATATTCTGTACGGCTTGCCCGCTTGCACCTTTTAATAAATTATCAGCAACTGAATGCACTACTAATTGCTTGCCAACTTTTTCTAATTGAATGATACATTTATTGGTATTCACTACTTGTTTTAAAAAAACAGGCTCCTTAGTTATATGAGTAAACGGATGATCGGAATAAAAATCTTCATACAGTTTATTCAGTTCAATCAAACTTAAATCACATTGCAATTGTGAACTGATGAAAATACCTCTTGTAAAATCACCTCGCCATGGAACAAACCTCACCCCCGGCCCCACTCCAGAGGGAGAGGGGAGAAATGACTCCTGCAATTGATGAAGGCTTTCATGTATTTCTCCAAGATGCTGATGCGTTAAAGTTTTATATGCCTGTATATTATTTTCTCTCCAGCTAAAATGTGATGTAGCAGATAAACTTTGCCCAGCGCCAGTGCTTCCGGTGATACCAGTTGTATAAACATCTTTTATTAAGCCCGCTTTTGCCAATGGCAATAAGCCCAATTGTATTGTTGTGGCAAAACAACCAGGGTTGGCAACGTTATTTGCTGATTTGATTTTATCTCTGTTTAATTCAGGTAAACCATAGATAAAGCTGCGAGCAGCGAGCTGTGAGCTGTGAGCCAAACGAAAGTCATTTGCCAAATCAATTATCTTAATTGAATCATCAATTTTATTTTCTGAAAGAAATTTTTTTGATTCACCATGACCGAGACATAAAAACAAAACATCAATGCCATCACTCAACTCACCAGAAAATTTCAAATCTGTTTCTCCAACCATATCTTGGTGAACAGTAGAAACAAGTTTTCCTGCATGGTTCCTGCTATGAATAAAAGCAACAGCAACTTCAGGATGGTTAATTAACAAACGAATGAGTTCGCCGCCTGTATAACCTGCTCCGCCGATTATGCCTGCTTTAATGGCCCCCTTCCGATCCCGCATGGGCGGGACCATCAGCTCACTGACCTTGCTTTTTGAAGTTTCTTTATTAGCCATTACATTTTAAAAATATTTATTCGCAATTAGAGTTTTCAATAATCCGGGTCTGAGTTCTGCAAAGCCCCTCCTTCGGAGGGGTTTGGGGAGGCTTCTTTTTGAACTGCATTCCAAATACTCGTTTGATTGCCAAAAATTTTACTGAACCCTCTTACATCATCTCCGGTAAAACCAGTATTCATTTCACCATACTTACCAAACTTGCTGTTCATTAAATCATATTTACTTTCAATGCCGGTGATTTGAAAACGATAGGGCATCAATTGAATAAACACATCGCCTGTTACATTCTGCTGGCTGTTTTCTAAATAAGCTTCGATGTCTCTCATCACCGGGTCGAGTATCTGGCCTTCATGCAACCAGTTACCATAAAATTGTGCAAGTGTATCTTTCCATTGCAGTTGCCATTTGGTAAGCACATGTTTTTCTAAAGCATGATGTGCTTTTAAAATTACCATCGGTGCTGCTGCTTCAAAACCCACTCTCCCTTTTATACCAATGATTGTATCACCAACATGTATATCTCTGCCGATTCCATAAGGATCTGCAATCGTTTGTAAATATTGTATGGCTTTAGAAGGATGTTTAAATTGTTTATTGTTTATTGTTTTTAGTTCTCCTTTCTCAAAACCAAGCTTTACTTCTTCAGTTCCTGATTTAGTCACTTGAGTTGGCCAGGCTTCTTCCGGTAACATCCCTTTACTGTTCAGTGTTTCTTTACCACCTACACTTGTTCCCCACAATCCTTTATTGATGGAGTACATTGCTTTTTCGAAACCTGTCTCGCCGGCCGGCAGGTTAATTACTCCCTTGCTTTTTAAATATTCAATTTCCTGTTCACGACTGAGTTTTAGATCACGGATAGGAGTAATAATTTCCACACCGGGTATCATGATATGAAATATCATATCAAATCGTACTTGATCATTACCTGCCCCGGTGCTACCATGTGCTACTGCTTTTGCATCTAATTTTTTTACATGTTCTGCAATATGAAGAGCCTGGCTTAATCTTTCTGCGGATACTGAAAGTGGATATGTATTATTCTTTAAACAGTTGCCATAAATAAGATATTTAATGATGCGGTCGTAATAACCTTTTACAGCATCAACTGTGGTGTGAGTTTTTACACCAAGCTTATAAGCATGTGCTTCTATTTTTTTTAATTCGTCATCATTGAAACCGCCGGTGTTTACAATAATGCTGTGTACTTCATATCCTTTTTCTTCGGTAAGGTATTTTACACAGTACGTGGTATCTAAACCACCACTAAATCCAAGTACAATTTTGTTAGACATCTTCCAATATGTTGAATAGAATTACTACAGTACAAGAGTGCCCTTCGCTTTGCTCTGGGTAAACTGCAACAAAAGCTCAATCAGGGAACTTATGCCGGCTACACAATTATTATATATTAAAAAACATTTGCAAAAAAGATTTTGGTTTTGAATCATCGCTATTGCCCTCTTTATCTTTTTTCAAAAAAGGTTTAAGAAATTTCCATTGCTTAAACCGCAATAGTCTTTCAAAACCGGATTTGTTTTCTTCAAAAAATTCTTTGGTCTCTTCTGGTTTGTAATGGTCTTTGGGGTCGTAGAGCATAGCCGTACACATACAGATTTTTCTTTCCTTGCTCATGAGTATTTCATAGTTCACACAACTTTTGCAACCTGCCCAGAAGTCTTCTTCCTGGGTAAGCTCTGAGTAGGTGACCGGTTCGTAGCCGAGTTCGCTGTTAATTTTCATTACAGCAAGGCCAGTTGTCAATCCAAATATTTTTGCTTCAGGATATTTTTCTCTTGAGAGATTAAATATTTTTTTCTTGATTGCTTTTGCAACACCGCTTTTACGAAATGCCGGCGCAACAATCAATCCGCTGTTGGCAACATACTCGCCATGACTCCATGTTTCGATATAACAAAAACCAACCCATGCGCCATCTGTGGTAACGGCGATGACTGCTTTGCCTTCTGTAATTTTTTCAGCAACATATTCAGGACTGCGTTTTGCAATACCGGTGCCGCGGGCCTTGGCACTTTCTGCCATCTCATCAGTAATGGCAATGGCATAATGTGCATCGTCTGGTGTGGCTACACGTATAACTATATTTTGATTGTCCAATTTTTAAAAGATTGATTTTATAACAGGATGACCAATCCGGTAAAATCATAGCTGGGTAGCTGTTCACTGACAGGGGCCATGGTTAAGGGCTCGTCCTGTCAGAATACACGTCGGGGTCGGGGAGAAAAAGTAAACACATCAAAGCCTACTGAGTAAACATCAGTAGCATCCGGCGCATGAAAAGCAACCTGTTTTGTATGTGTCAAAATATTTATCACTTACGATGAATTTATTTGCAAAGCAAAAGTATATAATTAATTGTGTTGTGCTCAATTTTTTTTGCCGGCGAAAGATTTTTGATAACAATTGTTAGCGAAAGTTTAATTGGAGTTATTTCAGATGGAAGCAAGTAATAAAAAAATAGCAGGTCGTTTATGAATATCAGTTTTTTCTTTTTTCCAAAATTCAATGGTTTGTGTTTTTATCCATTCGTTTTCTCCTGTAAGGTCAGCAGCAATACAAATTTTTGTTGATGGCCTGCAATTTTTACAAAGGGCTTCCATCATCTGGTTATTTCTATATGGTGTTTCAATAAAAATCATTGTTGAATTTTTCTTTGCAGATTCTGTTTCTAAATCTTTAATGGCTTTGTTTCTTTCAAAATCTTTTACAGGCAGATAACCAACAAAACTAAAATGCTGGCCATTCATACCACTTGCCATTAGTGCAAGCAGTATGGAACTTGGGCCAACTAATGGTTTTACTGTAACATTCATTTCATGAGCAATGCGAATCAATTCCTGCCCGGGGTCAGCTACACCCGGGCAACCTGCTTCACTGATGATGCCAATTGTTTTTCCTTCCCTCAGTTTATTTATAAAATACGTTTCAGCCGGCTTGGAGCCGTCCGACACGAACCACTCATAATCGTCAATAACTATTTCCTGCCCCGGCAGGTAAACCTTCCATATTTTTTTTAAATAACGGCGGGCTGTTCTTTCATTCTCTGCAAAAAACACCTGGCAGTTTTTAACTGCATCAATAATATAATTTGGAATAACATGAAAACCTGCTTCATCCAATTGTGAAGGAATAAGATAAACCAATGCGCCGTTCATGAAGTTTTTGTTTTATATAAACTAAGTGTGGCGGCAATAACTGCGTAAGCCGGCGCCAGCACCCAACCGATAATAATTAATCCATGCATCAGATAAAAAACAATTCCATTGCCAATAGCTAATCCTTTATGATTGCTTACAAAACGAATACTTTCTTCCGGGGAAAGTTTTTGTCTTTCAAAACTGTAATCGAGCATGGAGAAGCCATAATAATAACATTCAACCATTATGATAATTAACGGGGTAATCCATCCGATTACCGGCAACAAACATAAAAACAGCAGCGCAACAATATATACTGATTGCCATAAACTGTTTCGGATGGCAAGTTTTACTCCGCGCCATGCATCATTTCTGAATTGGTCGAAGCTGAACCGAAGTTCCTTTCCTTCCATAATAGATTGTGTTTTTTCACTCAAAAAAGCAAAAACAGGTGAGCCTATTATAAGAACCAGGTATTTAAACAATGAAAAATAGAAAAAGAAAAGTACTAGCCTGAGCATAATGCCCATCATTACAAAGAAAAAACTAAGCCATTCGTTTCTTTCTTTTTGCAACCAGTTTTCAAGTCCGATTTTATCACTCAACCATTCAATTGCATTGTTAGAGGATAACATAAAGAAGTAAATGGCAACACCCACCAGCAAAGCATAAATAAGCCCGGGTATAATAATCCATTTCCAAAGCCTGTGTTTTACTATGAAATGATGTGCTTCATAATAGGATTGGATGGCTATGACGATTTCTTTCAGCAAGACATAGATTTGTGTAAATATAAAGAGAAGCTGTGAGCTATGAGCAATGAGCTGCAAGCATGAAATATTTTATAATGAATAAATTACCGAAATCATTTTACCAAAGAACAGATGTACTGCAAATAGCAAAAGATTTGCTTGGAAAAATATTGGTGACAAATTTTAATGGCGTTGTCACTTCCGGCCGTATAGTGGAATGTGAAGCTTATGATGGAATAGTTGACAGGGCCTCTCATGCTTTTAACGGAAGGCGAACCCTGCGAAATGAAATTATGTATGCTGATGCAGGTACTGCTTATGTTTATATCTGTTATGGTCTTCATTATTTATTTAATGTAGTAACCAATGAAAAAGATTTTCCTCATGCCATACTTATAAGGGCAATTGAGCCACTGACTGGTGCAGATAAAATGATGATGCGCAGAGAAAAAAAACAATTGGACTATACTATAACCAAAGGCCCGGGTAGTTTATCTGCAGCACTGAGTATATCGGTAAAACAAAATGGTAATAGTTTGCAGAGCAAACAAATTTTTATTGCTGATGATGGGTTTGTTTTTCCTGATAAATTAACAGGTACTTCGCCAAGAATTGGAGTAGAGTCATCTGGTGAGGCTGCAAAATATCCTTACCGGTTTTTATAAAAGGAAATAAGTATGTGAGCGGGAAGCCAGGATAGTCAGTTATGTCAATGAGTCATTTTATGCAAGCTGAATAAATTTTGTACCAAATACCACTACTTTTATTTTTTTCAAAGTAAGGATGTATCTTCAAAAAAAATCTTTTGGCAACTAATTCAAAACAACAAATCAAACTCATTTCAATTTTTGCTGGCGTTGCCATTGCCTTTTTCTTTTATTTCATCAACCCATTTCATGTTGATGAAAAAGCAAAAATAGTTTTATCCATTGCATCTTTGATGATTTGCTGGTGGGTAACAGAAGCATTGCCCATGCCGGTAGTTGCTTTACTTCCTTTAGTGTTGTTTCCTGTTTTTCATATAAGCGAAATAAAATCTGTGGCCACAAGCTATGCTGACCCGATTATATTTTTATTTATGGGAGGCTTCATGCTGGGCCTTGCTATAGAAAAATGGAACCTGCATCGCCGCATTGCATTAAGCATTGTAAGATTAACCGGTACCAGTGGCAACAGAATTATTCTCGGTTTTATACTTGCCACCGGATTCATCAGTATGTGGATTAGCAATACAGCAACCACCATGATGATGTTTCCCATTGCACTTTCTGTTATTCATGTAATGAAAGACAGCAATGATGGCACAGGCAACTATAAGCACTTTAATCTTGCGATGATGCTTTCCATTGCGTATGCTTCTAATTTTGGTGGTATCGGAACCATCATCGGCACACCTCCCAATGTTGCTTTTGTTGGCTATTTTGAAAAAACATATAATACTAATATTGGTTTTTTTCAGTGGATGCTCCTTTGTCTGCCTATAGCTATATTGCTGATGCTGATATTGCACTTTTTACTTACAAGAATTCTTTTTCCAAATAAAATAAAACCAAATGCTGCTGCAAAACAGTTCATCAGTGAAGAGTTTATAAGAATGGGCCCGCTGTCTGTTTCCGAAAAAAGAGTGCTGATTATTTTTTCTACAACTGCTTTGCTCTGGATATTTAAAGATCTGCTCAATACGTCACAGGATTTAATAAAACTGGATGATACTATGATTGCATTGATTGGCGCTATAGCATTATTTATCTGTCCGTCCGGCAAACTTCAGCATCCTGATAATCTTAATGAAACTGATGAACATGATTTTCATGGAAGTTTACTGGAGTGGGGCGATACAAAAAAAATGGCCTGGGGAATTCTTTTATTATTTGGCGGCGGGCTTGCATTGGCCGGCGCATTGGAAAAAGCAGGATTGATACAGCAGTTAGGTGAATGGCTCAGTCATTTTGCAGGTGGAGGGTTTTTGCTGGTACTTATGGTTACTGTTCTTTCCATATTCATCAGTGAGCTGATGAGCAATATAGCACAGGTGATTGTTTTTGCCCCGGTGGTTTGCAGTCTTGCCGATGCCGTTGGTATGAATCCTTTACTATTGGGAATACCTATGACGCTGGCCGCAAGCTGTGCCAGCATGATGCCAATGGGCACACCACCCAATGCAATAGTTTTTGCCAGCGGCCATATAAAAATTAAGGAGATGATGAAGGCCGGGTTGGTGATTAATCTTGTTGCAATTGGATTAATTGTTTTGTTCTGCTGGTTTTTATTGCCGGTGCTGATTAAGGTATAAAATATCAATAAATCTTTCTTGCATATTGTACAGTCAGAAACCTTTCTCAACAGGAAAGTGAAATTAGTCATGAGTCCTTAAGGCAGATTGAATTATTTATGAAACAAAAATGGCACAAGCATTATACTTGTGCCATCAAACGTTGATTATTGTTTTTATTACTTCTTTTTGGGATTGATTTGTCTTTTAATCTTGTGTTGTTTTTTCTTTTATTAGTTGAATCACTTTGTGCCGCCTTTCCTGGTTGTATCTTTTCTTTCCGGTGGCTGTTTTACTGGTTGTTCTTTGCGTGGCTGCGGTTGCTTTGCTTGTTGCTCTTTACGTTGCTGTTGTTGTTGCTTGGCTTGTTGATCTTTAAGTTGCTGCTGCTGTTGTTGCTTGGCTTGTTGATCTTTAAGTTGCTGCTGCTGTTGTTGCTTGGCCTGCTGATCATCTCTTTGCTGCTGTTGTTGCTTGGCTTGTTGATCATTTCTTTGTTGCTCTTGTTGTTTTGCCTGTTGATCATCTCTTTGCTGCTGTTGTTGCTTAGCTTGTTGATCATTTCTCTGCTGCTGTTGTTGCTTGGCCTGCTGATCATCTCTTTGCTGCTGTTGTTGTTTGGCTTGTTGATCATCTCTTTGTTGTTGCTGTTGTTGTTGTTGTTGCTTGGCTTGTTGATCAATTTTTTGCGGCTGTTGTTGTTTTGACTGCTGATCATTTCTTTGCGGCTGTTGTTGTTTTATTTGTTTATCACCACGTTGAGGCCGGGCATCAGTATTTCTTTGGCCTATAGGTTTTACATCATTCTTATCTACTACCATGGCTGGTGCAGATTTTCGTCCGCTTCCATCGTTTTTTTCCACCCGTGGTCTGTAAATCTGAAGTTCGCTTTTGTTCAAACTCTGACCTGGACTATTCTTTTCCCGCAGAGCAACCGGTGCGTAATTATTACCTGTTTTTATTTGTACTTCAGACCTGTCAGGTCCTGTATTATATCTTACAGAACTGGAATTGTCAACCTGTATATTATTTATTACAGTAGTATTATTAATGATCGTTGTATAGCTGGATGAATTGATATAGTAATTATTAATGTCTGTTCTTCCGAAATCCCTGCTTCTAACAAACATCCACTGATTATAGGGCAGGTTATACCCGTTACTATAAGCTATATTAATGCTGATCCCTGGCCCGATTGGCGCCCAACCGTAATAGTCATTTGATCTTCTCCAGGTAACCCATCCCGGTCCCCATTCATTATCCGGAGCCCAAAGCCATCCATAATACGGATCGTAAAACCAGCGACCATAATGAAAAGGCGCCCATCCCCACGAATAGTTTGAAACCCATGTCCATCCTGCATAAGTGTATATCCAATGTCCGTTAGTTCTATAAGGAGTAAACCCGCGGGATACATCGGGTAGCCATACATATCCATATTCTTCGTTATCTATCCAATCACCATAGGGGCTCAGATCATCATAAAATAACTGGAAATCGAATGAAATGAACGCCTGTGCAGATGCTTTTTGCGGCGCTGTCCATGCTGCTAAAGTGAGAACAGTGAACAGAATAAAATTTTTAATGATTGCTTTCATAATATTATTGTTTTATTTTTTTTGATTTAAGATTACGAAGGAATTAGTTCGATGTAAAGGTGAATGCCTTTACCGGGATAAGTGTTACATAACTATGGAAAATGATTACATCATTCATACCCGGCCAGAGTTCGTGTAGTATTGATGTTTTTACAATCAAAAAGAAAGCTGTACGACTGTTATTTTTTAATTTAATGAGGAACTAGTTGGGATCAGCGGGGATGCAGTACTAAGATATTTCCTCTTCTTTTTCTTTTGCCTGGTCGGCCAATTCAGTATATCCTTTCGTAAGCTTGGTTATCTCGTGTTCAGTTTTCACTTCTGCATTAATCACTGTATTACTTGCAGGTTCGTGAGATGCTACCAGTTCATTCAATTTTAAATGAAGTGAACCAGAAAACCGGTTGAATGTTTTTTGAATAATAAATAAACTTAAAAAAGTAATTCCAAGAATTACGTCTCCGATACTTTCATGAATATCCTGCGTATAAAACTTCCTGTTGGTAAGCCAGAATATCACAGTTATTAAGGCAATAATAAATGTGATGGAATTACCCAGTATGGTTGTGGCAATGGAAGTATGTTTTGGTTAAAGCCCTTACCTTTGCAGGGGCTTATTTTTCATACTTATGTATAAAAATTTTCCAGATTACAAGGCAACTAATATAAACAGGCCTGTAGAAGAAGCATTCCATAAAATGGCGAAGTAACTAAAACTGTAACAGTAAACCAATTTTGAAAATTAAATATTAAAACAAACAATTATGAAATTTTATCTAAGCATGGTACTGGCCGTAATTTTAATGGCAGGTTCAGTAAATGCACAACATGTGAACATGGGTATTAAAAGCGGATTAAATGTCTATAATATCCATAACGACAACGGAGTAAAATATGATTCAAAAACCGGACTCCATTTAGGATTACTTGCTCATATACATTTAAACAAGATATGGGCTGTACAACCTGAATTAGTTTACTCAGCACAGGGAGCAAAATATATTTTTTCAAATTCTGAAACCAAATTAAACCTGAATTACATTAATGTACCGGTTTTGTTACAATATATGTTTGACAATGGATTCAGATTACAGGCCGGACCACAAGTGGGTTTTTTGATAAGTGCAAAAACCGGAAACGGTACAGATGTTAAAGACAATTTCAAAGGAATTGACTTTGGCCTGGGATTAGGCGCCGGATATATTAAACCATCAACCGGTTTGGGTGTAGATGTAAGATATAATCCTGGAATAAGCAATATCAACGAAAACAGTTCGGTAAAATCAACTAACCGGGGATTTCAATTGGGTATATTTTATCAATTTAAACACAAATAATTGATTTAATTAAAAAGCTTTTTGGCCAACAATTCGTTGGCCTTTTTTTTGTGTAGTATGCATCGTATCTGCCAACCAAAAATAATAAAAGTTTATAATTGTTAACAGAAGCTGGCCTTTGTATATGCCAAAGATTTTTTTTTGAAATCATCAGATACAGGTGGTAATTTTAAATAACTGCAATCTTATACCCATTAAATTATATTCCTTTTACTTAGATTAAGAATGTATGGAAAATTTCAAAATTGTAATTTTTATAATGGCTATCCTGATCAGCCTGACAGCGATTGCTAATAAAAGAAAACTTCCGTTTCCTATTTTGTTAGTTGTAGCCGGGTTGATCATTGGTTTTATTCCGCAATTACCCGAGCTGGAATTGAATCCGGATACTATTTTTGTTATCATTCTTCCTCCTCTTTTGTATGATGCAGCTATCAAAACTTCCTGGCATGAATTCAGAACATCCATAAGACCCATATCAGCTTTAGCGATCACCCTGGTTTTTTTTACAACGATTGCCGTGGCTGTTACCGCCCATTATTTTATTCCCGGGTTTAGCTGGCCGCTGGCTTTTGTATTAGGAGCAGTTGTTTCTCCACCCGATGCAGTGGCGGCATCCGGTATTATAAAATGTTTGGGGTTAAATAAAAAAGTGATCACAATATTAGAAGGTGAAAGTCTTGTGAATGATGCTTCTGCTTTGATCGCCTACCGTTATGCTGTAGCAGCAGTAACAACA
>JANOJO010000421.1:0-1526 GCA_031418795.1 Bacteroidota bacterium
TTTAAATTTTTGTATTATTTCATGGAAACACATCATTGCCGCAGCCTTGTCAAAAGTACTATCTAATTCCTGATGATGCAACCAACAAAGTTCAACCCAATTATTAATATCTGTCCTTACTGACGGTACAAGGGCTTTGGGTGCTATATGGCAAATACTCCACTTGTAATATTTATCGCTGTGTACATTTGTTCCTTTACCACATTCGCAACAGACGTTTTGCATTTCCTTTCTGCGTTCTTTAAACCACCTATCAAGTTCTGCATAATCCTTTGTTGCTTTTATTTCCGGTTGTTCATAGGCTAACCCTCTTAGTTTTGTACCCGATAATTTTGCTGCATTTCTTTTTTTATGTTTTTCAATTATGGCTTCTTTTAAATCAGGTCGGCAGGTGAAGCAAAACCCCTTACCTCCAATTTCAGGCATACGTCCACAATTATTTTTACATCCCTTGCGTATTATTGAACTATACATTATCTTTTTCCTTGTTTAATTATTTCTTCCAAATTAAAGTTCTGATTATAAGTTTTAGGAATAAAAACTGACAGGGCTAAATTAACAAGTGTGTTTGGGTCGCATCCTAATGCCTCCATATCATCCAAAAACTTATTATTTGTTTTAGTGTATTGTGTCCTTCTTCTGACCATTTCTGCCCTTAAAGTGGGCTTATCCTGCCCAAATAATTCATCCCAAGTTGCATCATTCATTATAATTCAGTTTATTATGTTAAAGGTGCGTAAATGCACATGTTAGCGGCAATTTGGCGACACCCAAAAAATAGTTCTTCCTTCCTTTGTAATAATATCTTTAGGACAACCTGTATCAATCCAGTTTTTTGCTTCATCAACTGTTGAAAAAGTATTTATTGATTTATATTGGCGGCACTGAACCCACCAAGTCCAAAATAAAAACCGTTTTTTCTTTTGGACTTCAAACCCTTTGAAACTATCAGATACAATTCTAAAGCAGGATAAACTGCCGCTAACACGGGGTTTGGCAATAGTTTGGCTGGACGTTGGTACGTCATCAATTATACTTTGTGGAGCTTCTGCTCCAGCTTTTGAATTGCTATTTGACATTTGTTTTTAATTTTATCAGTTAATCAATATTGTGCATTTGTTACGGGCTGACGAGTTTCAAATTCCAAACCATCGCCAAGCCCTGTGCGTCAGACTGTGAAAAAACTCTCTTTCTCTTAAAACTCTGCTTGTACAATTTCATCTAAAGCTTACAGCAGTTCATTTAAACAGCCTTCAAAAAATATATTGAGTACCATTTTAAAAAATGGGATGGCTCATTTTGCCTGTAAATGATTTTGATAAAGACGTTTTTTAAAATGCAGACTACTTTGTTGTAGTCTGGTTGCCAGTTTTGAATGGCTTGCAACATTTTATCGAAGCCCAAAATATTTTTTGTTCGCAGAAAGTTGTAACAAAACATGATCAGGTTCATTTCGCCATTTACTTTTTGCAGGCCTTTTAGCAAAGTGTGTGTAAATCCAAAGTGCCGTTTGATGGTGCCAAAGG
>JANOJO010000422.1:0-4685 GCA_031418795.1 Bacteroidota bacterium
CTTATACATTTACCCCAACTGCGGATTTATGTGCAACAACAGCAACTTTCACAGTTACTGTAAATCCAATTCTTACACCAACATTTAGTTTCGGTACTTCCTTAACTATTTGTGCAGGTAATTCCGTTCCGGCATTACCGAACACATCAACAAATAATATTACAGGTACATGGAGTCCTGCGGTAATTGATAATCAGAATTCAGGTACCTATACATTTACTCCCACAGCGGGACAATGCGCTAACAGTACTTCTTTATCAGTAACTGTAACTCCAATTACAATTCCAGTATTCAGTATTGGAACATCACTTTCTATTTGCACAGGGGGATCTGTTCCAGCTTTACCTTCTACTTCAGATAATGGCATTGCAGGTACTTGGAGCCCGGCTGTAGTAAGCAATCAAACTTCCGGCACTTACACATTTACACCAACTGCTACACCGCAACAGTGCATAACTACTGCAACCTTTACTGTAACGGTTAATCAAATTGTAACACCAGCATTTAGTTTTGGTTCTTCTCAATCCATTTGTATAGGTGCATCTGTATCAATTTTAACATCAACATCAAGTAACGGCATTACCGGTACATGGACTCCTGCTGCAATTGATAATCAGAATTCAGGTACATATACATTTACACCAAGTGCCGGTCAATGTGCTACAGATGCAACACTAAGTGTTGTTGTCAATCCTATTCCAACCGTAGTTGTAAGAGCAGATACAACTTTAAATGATGGTGACTTAATGCCTGCCACTGATTTTTCAGGAACACCTTCCGGAGTAATTTTCAATTGGATCAATTCCAATCCTTCAATTGGTTTACCAGGATCGGGTACCGGAAATATTTCAGCATTTATAGTAATAAATACGGGCAATAATCCTGTTACCTCAACAATAAATGTTACTCCAACTATTGGCGGTTGTTCTGGTAATTCACGCAGCTATATTATTACAGTCAAACCGCTGAATAAAGATGTGTTTGTTCCCAATGTGTTTTCACCAAATGGTGATGGCAAGAATGACAAACTGTTTGCGTATGGAAATTATATTGACAAACTGGAGATGCGGATTTTTAATCAATGGGGTGAACAAATAATATTTATTAATAGTCTCTCGCAGGGATGGGATGGCACACACCGCGGTAAACCACAACCGGTAGGGGTGTATGTATATGTGTTGAAAGCGAAGATGACTGATGGAAGAGACATTCAATTAAAAGGATCAATAACACTGTTACGATAACTTAACGAACCCTGAAAAATAAAAAGATGAAACTCACCAAAATTTTCGCTTCCTGTTTGACAATAATAATCGCAAACCAGTTGGTTGCGCAAACAGATCCGCATTTCACGCAGAATTACACTTTCCCGATGTATATCAATCCTGCTATGACAGGAGGAAGTGATGGTGAATACCGGACATCTGCAATTTACCGCGGTCAATGGGGGAGTATAAGCAATCCATACAGGACAACAGGTTTTTCTTTTGATACCCGTACAAATAAAAATATTGCGCTGGGAGTAACTGTGCAGAATCAGACTGCAGGAGATGGAGGATTTAATTATTTAAATGCAGCTGCATCTTTTGCCTATACCGGTGTTAAGTTTGGCACGAATGATAATCAAAGGATGGTATTTGCTATGCAGTTTGGTCTTCTTAACCGCCATGTAGATCAAACAAAATTTAAATGGGGCGAACAATGGAATCCCATTACTGGTTATAATGCTAATAACCCAATATCGGAAAATTTTGCAGCTACTTCAGCAACTGTGTTTGATGCCGGAGCCGGTGCTATGTATTATGATGCATCTCCGGATAAGAAGGCAAATGTCTTTGGCGGATTCTCAGCCTACCATATAAATAAACCTAAGGACCCGATTATTGCTTCACAATCCACGGAGCTTAATACAATACCTGTGCGTTTTGTGGTTCACGGTGGATTAAGTTTAAACATCTCTCAACGTGCAAGAATTATCCCACACGTTTTATATATGCAGCAGGGAACTGCAAAAGAAACAATGGCGGGTGTATATGCAGAACTGAATATTAATGAAGAAACTGATTTTATGATTGGTGGATATTACCGTCTGAAAGATGCTTTCGCTCCGTATGCAGGATTTAACTGGAAGAATTTTATTGTTGGGTTGAGTTATGATGTGAATGCATCGAAATTAGGAGCAATGACAAGAAACGTAAACAGTTTTGAAATCAGTTTCTCGTATGTTAAGCGTAACAAAAGCAAAAGCATACTTGATTTTATTCCTTGTCCGCGATTATAAGTAATATAAAACAATAAAGCCTCAGCAATACTATTATGAACATCATTTTACCCATACAAAAAAACAAAACCGGTATAGTTCAGTTTTGTATTTCAAAAACTGCAATGCAGCGTTTATTAATATTTATGATTGCAGGGTTCATTAGTTTGCAGTCAAACAGCCAGGATGATCAACGGATAGCGATGGCCGATAAACATTTTGATGCAGGTGAATATTTTACAGCCGCTGATTTGTATGAACAATATTTACACCCGGTAAAAAAAGAAATTCCAAAAGCAAACTTCCCGTTGAATTCAAGAAGATACAGCCAGGGTGGTAATAACGGATCTATAAATAAATTGGATGTACTTTATAAACAGGCAGAAAGTTACAGGTTAGCTAATTACTGGCCTGAAGCAGCAGCGAGGTACAAAGATTGTTTTGAAAAAGATGGGGCGAAATATGCAGATGCTTTATACTGGTATGCTGTATGTAAGCGAAGCCTGGGTGAATATGCAACTGCAGAAGAAAGTATAAATAATTTTCTCCGTAATAACTTTATCGGAAATACTTACTGGCAGGAAGCAGAAAAAGAACTGCAAACAATTCAATTTATAAAAAAACAAGTAACAAGACCGGATACCGGATTATACCAAATTAAAAAAACAAATACTTCTTTTGGAACAGAAAAAGGAATGTTTGCTCCAACCCGTATCAATGGAAATCAATTCCTTTTTACGAGTACTGAAACCGATTCTGCAGTCATAGCCGGCGTCAATCCTTTTCATAGCCGTTTGTTTTATGCTACTTTGGAGAATGGCAGTTTAAAAGGCATTAAACCAATAACTATACAAGGAACTGATGCCTCACTCAACCAGGGAGCAGCTTGCATCAGCGCCAATAGAAACTTTCTTTATTTCACACAGTGGAAAAAAGAAAACGGTAAAAATATTTCTTCTATTTATTATGCAACCAGGCAGGATAATGGTTGGGGTAACCCCGTGTTACTTTCTTCAATAAATACAAATGGATATAGCAGCAAGCAACCCTTCTGCTCTGCCGACGGTAAAAAATTATTCTTTGCTTCAGATATACCCGGTGGATCAGGTGGTTTTGATATCTGGTATGCGACAATACAAACGGATGGCACAACTGGCACACCTGTAAATGCAGGCACTGTTAATACAACAGGAGATGAGCAAGCGCCTTTTTATCACGGCACAAGCAGCAATCTTGTTTTTGCTTCAAATGGCATGCAGGGAATGGGCGGGTATGATCTGTTCTCGGCAAAAATGAAAGAATTAGTTTTTGAAAATCCTGAGAACATGGGCTACCCGGTTAATTCATCAAGAGATGATATTTACTTTTATGCACTCGAAGAAAAAGAACTGCTTAATAATGCCTTTTTTAGCTCTGACCGTGGTTCAAGCTGTTGTCTTGAAACATACACTGTTATTAAATCACCAAAGAAAAAAATGATCTCAGGTATTGTACGGGATTGTAAGCATAATGAACCTGTGGCAGATGCTGAAGTGGTAATGAAAGATATTACAGGAAAAACTTTGAAAACAACCAGCGGGCCGGATGGAAAATTTTCATTTGAACTGGCTGGTGATGTAAAAAAACAAATATTTAATGTAAGCAAGGAATATTATAATGAAAAAACTGAAGGCACCGTATTTGAGTATTTGAATGATTCTGATTGGCGGATTGATATTTATAATAATATCCCGCTTTGTATTGAGAAGATTGAGATAGTTGAAAAGAAACTGGTAATAAAAGCTGAAAATGTAGTTACTCTTTATTTTGATTTTGATAAAAGCATTGTGAGAACAAGAGAAATAGAAATACTTGATTCCATTTATTCTGTACTGGCTGAAAACAATGGGGCCACTATTCAAATATCCGGTTATACTGACGGACTTGGAACAGACGAATACAACAGGAAACTTTCTGACAGACGTGCAAAAGCATGTGCAGATTATCTTAAAAAGAAAGGTGTGGAATCTGCCAGGATCAGTTTTGTATCCTTCGGTGAATGTTGCCCTGTGGAAATGGAATTAATTAATGGCAGGGATAATCCGGATGGAAGAAGTAAGAACAGGAGGGCCCTGATAAATATTTCTAAAGAGGAATAAAAAAGCGTTGGTTAAAATATAAGCCGTCCTCACTTTGTTGGGGCGGTTTTTTTAATAAATAATAAAGCGATAATACAAGGCAGTACAAACTCCCTGAAATAAAAATCCATCTTCCCTTAATTGGGAAAATGGATTTTTACAATAATATTTTATTATACAACCTTCTACCAACCGGTATTTTGTACAAGAGCAGGATTTGCTGTTCTGTCTGATTCCGGAATAGGATAATAATAATTTCTTTCTGCCCAGGTTCGTGTAATAGTAGTCAACCACGTCACCTCTCCGAA
>JANOJO010000423.1:0-3207 GCA_031418795.1 Bacteroidota bacterium
CAGGGCCTGGTATTTTGAATGCTGGATATGCTTTATCAGGATCACCCGGCAGAAAAAAATTTAAAGACCCCATCTATGCACCCGTATGGGAAAAACTTGGTGAGTGGAATTGTTACTCAGGTAAAAATGGAAGATTTGAAGAAACTGTAACGGTAAGCCTTCACCAGGATGGCAGTATTTCTTTCAAAGAAAAAAACTATTTGGGTTTTGAAAAAAATAAAAAGAAACTTTCTAATAAACTGCTTGCTTTGAAAAGAGGGAATTACAATATGGCTTCGTTGTATCAAAAGACCCCGGTATAAAAATAATCCCGGTATTTAATCCGGGATTACAAATTGATAAAAAATTTTTTTATTTCAAAATTCCCCCAAACACTTTCTTCAGAATATCCGTTGTTCTTGCTATTGGGTTTTCACGAATGTTTGCTTCTTCTTTTGCTATCTGATCAAAAAGTGCTTCCACCGCTTTGCCCACAACAAAAGATGGCAGATCAGGATTTATTTTTTTGAATGTAGTGGGAAGTTTATTGTAGGTATTTACAATGTCGCCATAATATTTTGTTGCATCCACTTTATCCAATGATGATTTTATTACAGGTAAGAATGCGGCTATCAGTTTTTCAGTTGTTTTCTCCCGAAAATAATTTGTAGCTGAATTGTTTGCTCCTTTTACAATATTAATGGCATCCATCAGGGTCATTTCTTTTATGGCATCAATAAAAATGGGGGTTGCAAAACCAACTGCATCTTCAGCGCCGCGGTTTATTTGCAGGATGGCCTGATCTACTTTATTACCCATCCCCAAATTCCGCAATGTGTTTTCAATCTTCTTTGCATCGGGTGGCAATAAAACTTTGTAAAATTCATTTCCAAAAAAACCATCGGTCTTATTTAAAAAGCCAATACCTTTTATTACTCCATTAGTCAATGCTTCTTTAATGCCCTGGCCGGCTTCAGCTTCAGTAAGGCCGCCGGTTTTAATGGGCAATTGAGATAAGGTATCGCAGGAAGTAAATGAAAAGGTGAGAGCCATTAAAGGGTAGAATAATTTATTCATAGTGTGTATTTGAGGCAAATTAATTCAAAATGCCTGCCAGAAATGATAACGAAGATTTCTTTTAAAAATTATAACACTACACAAGAAGGCTTTCTTTGCGCCGTTCTATTCTTTCGTGCAACCGCCGGAAAAACCTGGCTCTTTCTTTTTCACTCACCTCGCTGATAAGTGTAGAACGTTTGATAAGGTTTTGTACATACTGGTAATGGTTTTCACAATAATTTATATCCCTTGTCAACATATAATTAATAGTAGTATGAGAAACTGATGACATCCTGGTATTATCCAGCAAGATCAGCAAACTGTTGTCCTGCAGTACAGTTTCATTGAAATACATATTGTATTTTCCCAATGGCTTTTTTTCAGGGTCATCTATATTGTATTTATACCCCCGCTTAGCCTGTTCCTCAAGATGGTTCAATAATTTTTCACTGGCTTCATAAACTTTTAAAGCATCCGTATCAGAACGAAACATCTGGTTGTCGAGATAATAATCAACCTGGTGAAGGAGGCTGTTCAGGCTTTCAATATTCCAGACTTCATTAGAATCAACCTGGTTATACAATCCAATAATTTTCTGGCCTGTTTCAAAAAGTTCATCCGGGTATTCATCAAGATTTACTTTTTTATTTCTGAATTCCGGGAAACCTATCAGTGTAATCATCCAGAAAAAATATTTAAAAGCTGCCAATTCTCTGCATGTAAAACAATGGAAAATAGGTGTTTCTTTACACAGGTAATAAACTTCCTTTTTTTTAAAGCTGTTGAAATATGCCATTGTATGCATCATGCTGGTGAGATAAGCATCGAAGCGGAAGGTTTTACTGTTTAATAAATTTCCCTGGAATAAAAAACCTCCTGTTTGAATATTCATCAGCTGATCCAATGATATATTATAATGTAAAGCAATTTTATAAAGCTCTTCAAAAGTGATTTGCTTTTCCCCACGCATTCGCCGGTAAGCGCTGTCGCTGCTTATATCCAGAAGCTTTGCCACTTCATCAGACACCGAGGCATCAGCAGGTAATTTGGTTTTTATAACCTGGAATAATTGTTGTTGAATTTCATTTATGTTCATCGCTGTTGTTTTAGTTCCACCTAAAGCTGAAAGTTTAAAGATGTTTTTTTCGGTCGTTTATCTTATTGAGCATGATATTAAAAAATATGTTTCGTTGCTTTTCACTTGTCTGGCTGATCAGGGTTGCTTTTTTCATCATGTGCTGCATATCCGTGTAAACAGGATTGCAAAATGCTTCATCTCTTGTGGTCATATAATTTAATACATCATAATTAATAAAAACAGTTTTCACCCTGTCTGTTACTACCATGATGGTATTATCGCCAAGAATAAACCGGTTATAGAAAAATTTAAAATTTGTTTTCTTCGATTCATAATTTTCTTCCGGCATAAACTTGCAGCCATGCTCGGCCTGGTTTTTCAGGTGAACAAAGGTTTCTTCCAGCGCATCATATACAGTTTTTATATCTGCTGCCCGGGAAAAATATCCGCACTCTTTATAAAACTCTATTTGCAGAATAGCAGAGTTTATTGATTCTGTATTCCATAATTCTGCTGATGGCACTTTATTATAGGCTAAAGCAAGCTCCCGGCTCAGGCTTTCTATTTCAGGCGATACGCAATTCAATTCAAATTTCTTATCTATAAAATCCGGGTGCTGTAGGATGCTCTTCATCCAGAAAAAATAACGGAAGGCAATGAGTGGCTTGTAATAAAAATTATGAAACACCGGCATGTCTTTGGTGAGGTAAATTATTTCTTTATGAATAAAGCTGCCGATATAGTTTACCTGTTTTATCAGGTCAGTCAGGTATTTTTCATAATTATAATTTTTTAAATCAATACGAACATTTTGAAAAAGAATGGCGCCGCCCTGCACATTCAATATCTGATCCAGCGATAATTTAAAATGCCGGCATAGTTCTCTTGCTTCATCCAGTACATGGCATATCCAACGTATCAGAAATTTCTTGTTGCGTATATCCTTTGAGATAAGCGTATTCGAGTACAATACGATGGTTTTCACCCAACCTTGACAACAAGGTGGCTGCATCTATGTTCGTTCCTTCAGGAGTGCTCATCACAGGCCTATATACGATTTCATCGACCTGAATAGTTTTTTGTCTGGCCTG
>JANOJO010000424.1:0-2347 GCA_031418795.1 Bacteroidota bacterium
GACAATCCAAAATATAAAAATGTAAAAGACGGTTACCAGGCATGGCATGACTATATGAATGCTTTTGGCCTGGGTGTAAGATCGGGCATTGATTTACCAAGTGAGGACAAAGGGAATATTCCTGATACGGCAAGATATAACCGGGAGTACAGAGGCCAATGGAATTCCTGTACAAATTTAACATTAGGTATAGGCCAGGATATGATGTTGACCACACCACTGCAACTTGCCAATGCCATGTGCATTATAGCTAACAAAGGATATTACTTCACACCTCATTTTGTTGAAAAAATAGATGGAGAAACAGAAGAGGATACAGCAATATTGAATAAGTTCAGACAAAAGCATAATGTACTTACAAATATTTCAGATACTGCATACCGTGCGGTAATTGACGGCATGCATGATGTGGTGGAAAGTGGAACTGCAAGGATTGCAAGAATTCCGGGAATAAATGTCTGTGCAAAAACAGGAACCGCACAAAATTTTACTGTTTTGGATGGAAGAAAATTAGAATTACCTAATAACTCCATGTTTGTTTGTTTTGCACCAAAAGAAAATCCAAGGATTGCGATAGCAGTTGTAGTGGAAAATGCAGGATATGGAGCTACCTGGGCCGGCCCTATTGCAAGAATACTAATGGAAAAATATTTAAACGATACCATACAGGAAAAAAGCAAAGCAGATGTGGAAAGACTTGTCAATGCTAACCTGATGCCAAAATATTATATCAGGAAACAGCAAAAAGAAGATTCGTTAAGAGCATTTGAATGGTTCAAAAAGACAAAAGACAGTTCTTACATTCATCGGTATGTAGTTAATAAAACTTCATTGCCTGCCGGTGGAAATAATAAAAAAGAAAAAAAGAAAACAAGAAATGAACTGATTGCAATTTTGAAAGATGAAAAAATGATAATTAAAAAGATACCAATGCCAGCAAAATGAACCAGCGAAAACCTGAAATATCAAAAGGTATTGACTGGAGCCCCGTATGGCTGTGGGCATTGTTAAGTCTTATTGGCATTACAGCCATCTTTGGCGCTACATACAGAGAAGGTGATAATATTTTTCAATCGCTGATTGCATTTAAAGCTGACTACAGTAAACAATTTTATTTTTTTATTGTATCCGGCTTTATCGGCATGTTTATTTTACTTACCGACAGTAAGTTTTTTGCTGCCACCGCCAACATCTGGTATGCCTTTGGCATTTTATTATTAATTCTTGTTTTTCCATTAGCTACACATGTGAAAGGAACTGAATCAATAATCCGGCTGGGAGGATTTCAGTTTCAGCCTGCGGAGTTTTGTAAAATATGTGTATGCCTTGCGCTTGCAAAATATCTTTCACGTCCAGAAACAGATTTCAGCAAAACAAAATCGCAATTAACAACAACAGCTATTGCATTGTTGCCGGCAGTTTTCAGCATTATGCAAAAAGAAACCGGTCTGGCATTGGTTTATCTTTCATTTTTTATCGTCATGTATCGTGAAGGGTTGTCATCAGCAGTTTTAATTATTGGTTTTTCTGTGGGAGCATTAATAGTAACAACGTTATTGGTTGAAAAAAATACGCTGGCAATTATTCTTACTGCTTTAGCTATACTAACTGGTTATTTTATGCGCCGGCAAATAAAGCGAAGAAAAACAGTTCTTATAAATATTGCTCTCGTATGGTTGCTGTGTGTCGGGCTTCAGCGGTTTGGAGTTCCGCTTATTTTCAAACATGTACTTGCGCCCCATCATGTAGAAAGAATTTTCAGCACCATTGGTAAGGATGTACCCGGCGAATACAAAAAAGTTCAAACTGATGAAGTTGTAAAAACAATTGGTAAAAAAGATGTGGACTATAATGTTAAGCAATCAAAAATTGCCATTGGCAGCGGTGGCTTTGCAGGAAAAGGTTTATTAAAAGGAACACAAACAAGATTTGATTTTGTACCCGAACAAAGAACTGATTTTATTTTTTGTACAATCGGGGAAGGCTTTGGGTTTATTGGCAGCGTAGTGTTATTGGGTTTGTATCTTATTTTATTATTCCGCATAGTTACCATTGCAGAAAGACAAAGGAGTGTTTTCAGCAGGTGCTTTGCTTATGGTGTTGGCGCAGTTTTCTTTTTTCATATTGCCATCAATCTCGCTATGACGGTTGGCCTTGCTCCGGTAATTGGTATTCCATTGCCATTTGTAAGTTATGGCGGCACATCGCTGCTCACCAATACAATTTTACTTTTTATACTTGTGCGGTTGGATGCTGACCGGCAGATGGTGCTTCGATAAAGCCCACCTATCCCAATAGCTATCGGAACCCGAAGGGAGGACTTAATAACCCTACATTTGTAATTAAC
>JANOJO010000425.1:0-20081 GCA_031418795.1 Bacteroidota bacterium
GCATCCCGATTGAGATCGGGAGGGTCGGAGGAAGAAAGGCAGTATGATTTTTAATGTATATTTATTATAGACTTGATCATAATATAGAAATCGGGAAGTAGCGCAGGCCGGTAGCGCACCTGGTTTGGGACCAGGGGGTCGCAGGTTCGAATCCTGTCTTCCCGACAATGAAAATACCCCGATTTACTCGGGGTTTTTCTCGAAATAGAATTCAGTCAATCTTTAGGTGAGGTGGATGAGTGGCTGAAATCAGTAGTTTGCTAAACTGCCGTACGGGTTAAACTGTACCGCGGGTTCGAATCCCGCCCTCACCGCACTTACCCTCCGTAGCTTTTGCGATGGAGGGTTTTCTTTTTATTATCTTCATTTCATGAGAATGTAAAATGCCGTATGTCTTTGGCAAGTGAATTTTGCATTTTTATGTTTTCAGAATTTATTTGTAGAATTTCTTATAAAAATTGAAGTATAAATTTTTAATAGTAAAAAAAACAATTGCATGTCAGCAAACATTTCTTCAACAACAGCCGCAGGGGGTAAAAATCTTTTTGGCATTTCCCTGATTGCCGCATTGGCCGGGTTTATTTTTGGTTTTGATACCGTAGTAATTTCCGGAGCCAACCAACCGATAAAAGATTTATGGCATACAACACCATTGTTTCATGGTTTTTTTATTATGTCAATGGCATTGTGGGGTACTGTTATTGGCGCCATCTTTGGCGGCAAACCCACACAGGCATGGGGCAGAAAAAAAACATTGTTGTGGATTGGAATATTATTTAGTGTATCAGCAATTGGTTCTGCAGTGGCGCAGGATCCCTACACTTTTTCTTTCTTCCGTTTTATTGGCGGTTTGGGCATTGGTGTATCATCAGTAGCTGCGCCTATATATATTTCAGAAATTTCTACTGCTAAATCAAGAGGAAGATTAGTGGCGATGTATCAGTTCAATATCGTATTCGGAATTTTTATTGCATTTTTTTCAAACTATTTGTTGCAGGGTGTTGGTGGCAGCAATGATTGGCGCTGGATGCTGGGAATAATGGCAGTGCCTTCTTTAATTTATACAGTAATGGTTTTTGGAATTCCGGAAAGTCCGCGGTGGTTGCTTACTGCAAAAAATAATTTAGCAGCTGCAAAAGCAACATTGAGTAAATTAGGTGTTGCCGGTGTGGATGCAGAAATAAATTCAATATTGGAATCTAATAAACTTCAGGTTGCATCAAAACATTCTACCGGTTTGTTTAACAGCCGCTATTCGAAATTAGTTGGACTTGCTTTTTTACTCGCCTTTTTCAATCAACTATCCGGCATCAATTTTATTTTATATTACGCACCGCAAATTTTGGAAAAAGCCGGTCTTGCAACAGCCGACTCTTTAAAAAATTCTATCTATATTGGTGGAACCAATTTAATTTTTACATTTGTTGGTTTGTATTTAATAGACAGGCTGGGAAGAAGAACTTTATTGTTGTTAGGTTCTGTAGGATATATTATAAGCCTTGCTTTAGTAGCTTATGCATTTCAATCGGGTGCCAGTCCTGAATTTTTATTGGCATTTCTTTTAATGTTTATTGCATCACATGCTATCGGTCAGGGAGCAGTCATCTGGGTTTATCTGTCAGAAATTTTCCCAAACAATATCCGTAACAAAGGAGCAGCATTTGGCAGCAGTGTGCATTGGGTGTTTGCAGCAATTATCACTTTAATTACGCCAGTGTTTTTAGATAAAGACAAAGGCATCTATAAAGAAAATCCCTGGCCCATCTTCGCATTTTTTGCATTTATGATGGTGCTGCAGCTTTTGTGGGTATTAACAAAAGTACCGGAAACAAAAGGTGTATCGCTTGAAGAACTTGAAAAAAAATTAGTGAAAGAGTAATACTATGAAAGATAAAAATTCTGTTTTTATGCAAGTGGCAGCCATGCTTGCTGACATAAATTTTTCAGTTGTAAATAAAGATGACAGCAGACCCTGGGGTGGGTTTTATGTAATTGATGAAACACAAGCTGCACAATTTGCAAAACATTATTTCCCTGATGAAAATTTTGATGCGCTTAAAATCACCAATAAACTAAGTCCCAAAATTTTATTGGTGGCTCCGCAAAAAAGATTAAGCTGGCAGTATCATCACCGCCGTGCAGAAATATGGAAATGTATTGGAGGCAAAGTTGGAGTTATCACAAGTGAAACGGATATAGAAGATGTGCAGCATATTCTGAATGAAGGGGATATTATAAAATTGAAACAGGGAGAACGTCATCGTCTAATCGGTCTGGATGATTGGGGAATGGTGGCAGAAATCTGGCAACATACAGATGCAAACAATCCAAGCGATGAAGATGATATTGTAAGAGTGCAGGATGATTTTGGGAGAATCTAAATTTCAATCCCATCCTCACCGCACTGAAGCTGTTCCCCGGTTACGGAACAGCTTTTTTATTTATTGCACTTACAAAAGCCCGGTAAATCATCAGCGATAACAGAGCTGACAACATGCCAATACAAATGCCGGCCAGTACATCAGTTAAAAAATGCTGTGCCAGGTAAACTCTTGAATAACCTGCAAGCAATGCCAGCAAAGGAAGTATAATTGACCATGTCTTTTTATTTATTATGTGTGCAAGCAGCAATGCCATTGTAAATGCAGCTGTGGTATGCCCCGAAGGAAAACTATAATTCCTCATCATTTTTACGCCATCAACTATATGAACTGGAAAATTTTCCGATAGATAAGTAATGGGTCTTAGTTCTTCAGGAAATACAACACGTTTTAATAATTGGGCAAGCAAAGTGGAAATAACAACTCCTGCCACTACTGCTATAATATATTTTTTTTTAAAAAAAATACAGAACAATGCAAGTGCTGCCCACATCCATCCATCGCCGGCATGGGTAAAGTATTTAAAAAAGAAATCAAGATAGCTGTTATGATTACCATTGATTAAAAAAAATGATTCATTTTTACCCAGCACAAGTATTATAATTCCTGCGGCAATGGCAATGCTGGCAGCAAGAAAGAAAGCAATGCCAAAATTATTTCTTGATTTTTCCTGTAGCAAGGAATCAGATTTGTTTCAGGCAAATGTACTACCAATTATAAACTCCTGCAATCATCACATAATTCCTGCCAGCTCAAGACTTCTTTTTTTCAAGCCACGGATTTCTATGTTTTCAATAATGGGTTCTGGTAAAATAATCAATGATGTATTATTTTCTTTCCACCAGTTGCTGTTTTTTAGCTCCAGAAAATGAATGGCGCCAACTAAATATTTTCTTTCATCACGGGCATGCCATTCTTCTATCCACTCAAACCGTTCGCGGGGTATATTTTTTAAATCATCAAAACTTACATATACCTGCAAATAAAAATCATCAGTAAGTTCATGTGGCTGATGATGGTAAAGTTTTTTGTATTCGTATTTATAACTGTACCTCAAAGCGCCAATATCACTCAATACAGCAGAGGCGGTAGGAAAACTACCGGCGCCTTTACCATAAAAAAATTGTTTATCGGCAAACCCGCTTTCTATAACCACGCCGTTGTATTCATTTTTTACAAAAGCCAGCTGATCATCATTGCTTACAAACTGCGGCAAAACAAAAGCCGCCACTTTTCCATTTAATAATTTTTTTGCCTGCGCCACCAATTTTATCTGCTGGTTTTTTGTTTGCGCCACTTTAGCATCGCCTGCCTGAATGTTTTGTATGCCTGTAAAAACAATATTTTCAGGCAATTCAATTATACCATAAGAATGATTGAGCAGGATTGTCCATTTATTCAGTGCATCATAGCCTTCAATATCAAGTGTAGGATCCGATTCTGCAAAACCTGCTTGTTGTGCAAGCAACAAAGCCTGTTTGAAATCGAGCTTGTTTTCATACATCCGCGTAAGTATAAAATTGGTGGTACCATTTACAATTGCTTTTATGGAATGAAGCAGATCGTTGTCATAATATTCTTCCAGGTTGCGGATAATGGGTATAGATGCACAGGCAGATGCTTCGTATAAAACAGCGAGATTGGTTTCTTGCTGCAAAGCCAGCAGTTCTTTCAAATGCTCTGCAAGCATTTTTTTGCTGGAGCTTACTACTTCTTTTCCGTTTTTCAATGCGGTGGTTACAATTTCAAATGCAGCTTCGGTTTCATTGATCACTTCTACTATTACATTTATTTCCGGGTCATTCAGTAATAAGTTTTTGTCAGTTGTAAATAAATCGTCAGGGGCATTACGTTTTTTACCGGGGTTTTTAATGCAGATTTTTTTTATGGTTGCTTTTAAAGATGGCGTTTGCTGCATAATCCGGTAAAGGCCTTCGCCAACTACTCCAAAACCAAATAAACCAATTGTAAGTTTTTTGTGATAACTCATGTTTTTATTTTTATAAAATTAATTCGTCTTTATTGAATGCTTATCCAGAAAGGTTAAACTTTTTTCAATTATTAATAAAACAAAAAAAGCCCACCTGAAAAAATCAGATGAGCTTTTAAATATTGTTGCGTAATTTATTTTTAAGCTTTGAATCTGACTTATCTATCCCGACGATTCTGTCGGGATGGAGTTGGCACCTTTTCCTGCCGGTGGCGGGATGGTTGTCAAGGCTTCACCGGGCCATTACCCTCAGCCTTTCTTGATAAGCATGTAATAAAGAACTGCTGCAAAGAAATGATGCAGCATCCAGACTGCAAAATTTATTAACGGGGTAAATGCACTTATGACAATTTTTAAACAAACAGCATTTATTTTTATCAACCGGCAGAGTTCAGTTTATTCATGTTATTTTTGATTTCTTCTCATGGCAAAAAAAAATATTATTCATACAAATACAGAAGTGGCCAGCCAGGAGTATATAGAAGTTTTTGGAGCAAGGGTTCACAATCTCAAGAACATTGATATTTCTATTCCAAAAAATAAATTAGTTGTTATTACCGGCATCAGCGGCAGTGGCAAATCTTCACTTGCATTTGATACTATTTATGCTGAGGGCCAGCGACGCTATATGGAAACTTTCGGCGCTTATGCACGGCAGTTCATTGGCGATATGGAAAGGCCTGATGTGGACAAAATCACCGGTCTGTCTCCGGTAATTTCTATTGAACAAAAAACTACGAATAAAAATCCCCGCTCCACGGTTGGTACAGTTACTGAGATTTATGATTTTCTGCGATTGCTGTTTGCAAGAGTTGGCGAAGCATATTCTTACAACACGGGCAAGCCCATGGTAAAATGGAGTGAAGAAGAAATAGTAGAAAATATTTTTACAAAATATTATAACAAAAAAATTTCACTGCTGGCTCCGTTGGTGCGGGGTAGAAAAGGACATTACAGGGAGTTGTTTGAAGACATCCGGAAAAAAGGTTTTTTGAAAGTAAGAATAGATGGCGAAATAAAAGACCTGGTGCCTAAGATGCAGGTTGACCGTTATAAAATTCATGATATAGAATTGGTGGTTGACAGATTGCAGGTAACAGAAGATTTGAAATCAAGATTAAGTCAGAGTGTGCAGCAAACAATGAAGTTGGGGAAGGATTTAATGTTTATCGCAGCCTTCCAAAACCCTGCAAAAGGAGGGGCTTCCGAAGAATCTTTAAATAAAAAAAATTTATTCGATAATGAAGATGGTTCTACTATTCCCCCGCCAACTGGCGGTAGTGGGGGGGCAATGTATTCAAAACAATTGATGTGTGAAGACACAGGTATCAGTTATGAAGAACCATCGCCCAATGCTTTTTCTTTTAATTCTCCTTATGGCGCCTGCCCAACCTGTAAAGGGCTTGGTAATATTTATACTATTGATATGGACGGAGTGCTGCCTGATACATCATTGAGTATAAAAGAAGGTGGCATTGCACCATTGGGTGAAGAAAGAAATTCCAGTGTGTTTAACCAGGTAATTGATTTTGCAAAAAAAAATAAAATAAAATTAGACACAGCAATAAATGAATTACCAAAAGCACAATTGGATCTGCTGTTGTTTGGCGATAAAGAAATTAATCCCTCACTTGATGCAGATGTAAATGATGAAACAATTCCGCAGGAATATACCGGAAGTTATGAAGGCATCATCCCAATGCTTAAAAGATGGTTTGTTTCAGCATATAGTACCGACACACTTCGGGAATGGGTACAGCAATTCATGACGTTAAAAAAATGTAATAGTTGTGAAGGCACAAGATTGAAAAAAGAAAGCCGGTGGTTTAAAATACTTGGAAGAAATATTGCCGACCTCGGTAATATGAATCTTGATAATCTTGCTGCCTGGTTTGATGGTATTGAATTAAGAATTTCTGATAAACAAAAAGCAATTGCAAAAGATGTGCTTAAAGAAATCAGAGAACGGGTTCAGTTTTTATTAGATGTTGGGTTAACATATCTCACCCTCAACCGTCCTTCAAAAACACTGAGCGGCGGCGAATCTCAAAGAATCCGGTTGGCAACACAAATCGGTTCTCAACTGCAGGGCATTACTTATATTCTTGATGAACCGTCTATTGGTTTGCATCAGCGGGACAATCACCGGCTGATTGAAGCACTAAAAAATTTGAGGGATATTGGTAACAGTGTATTGGTGGTGGAGCATGATAAGGAAATAATGCTTGCAGCAGATCATTTAATAGATGTGGGGCCGCGGGCAGGTTTTCATGGTGGAAAAATTGTTGCCGAAGGCATTCCCGCACAAATGCTGAAATTAAATACTCTCACTGCCAATTATCTCAACGGTCATCATCGCATTGCTGTGCCGGAAGAAAGAAGAAATGGAAATGGAAAAATACTTGAAATAAAAGGTGCCAATGGAAATAACCTGCGCAGTGTGGATGTAAAATTTCCACTTGGAAAATTTATTGTAGTGTCCGGTGTAAGTGGAAGTGGCAAATCAACATTGATTAATGAAACAGTTTATCCACTGCTTGCAACACATGCTTATGGATCCAGAGTTTCTCCCTTGCCTTATAAAACAATTAAAGGACTTGAGTATATTGATAAAGTAATTGAAATAGATCAAAGTCCCATTGGCCGTACACCGAGGAGCAACCCGGCTACTTACTGTGGATTTTTTACAGACATAAGAACTTTATTTGCTGCTGTGCCTGAAGCAAAAATCCGCGGATACAATGCCGGCCGTTTTTATTTTAATGTAAAAAGCGGAAGATGTGATGTGTGTGAAGGCGGTGGAATGCGGGTTATTGAAATGAATTTTTTACCCGATGTATATGTGCATTGTGAAAAATGCAATGGCAAAAGATATAACAGGGAAACATTGGAAATACGATATAAAGGAAAATCAATTGCCGATGTATTGGAAATGACAGTGGAAGAAGCCGTGGAGTTTTTTAAAAACGTACCATACATTTACCGCAAAATAAAAGTACTGGAAGAAGTGGGTCTTGGTTATATCTCACTCGGACAAAGTGCAGTAACACTCAGCGGGGGAGAAGCACAACGGGTAAAACTTTCTACCGAGCTGGGAAAAAAAGATACAGGTAAAACATTTTATATTTTAGATGAACCAACTACCGGTTTGCATTTTGAAGATATTCAGCATTTGCTGGATGTATTAAATAAATTGGTGAACCGTGGCAATACAGTATTGGTGATAGAGCATAATATGGATGTAATAAAAGTGGCGGATCATATTATTGATCTTGGACCTGAAGGCGGTGATGGTGGTGGAAAAATTTTGTTTGAAGGAACACCGGAAGATTTAATAAACAATAAAGAAAGCTATACAGCTCAATATTTAAAAACAGAAATTCAAAATTAAAAAAAATGAAGTTCGATAATCTCAGCGATCTGCCTGAATGGGAAGATGAAGAATTTCGTGATGAAGATGAAGAAGGCGAAGAGTGGAAACCTAACCCAACCCGTGATGCCTGCAAAGCGCTTTATCAGCAATGGCAACAGGTAATGATTGTATTGAACGGTGCATTGGAGTCAATGACAATTGAAGAAAAAGAAGGTGGCTTTCCGGCAGATTACTGGGAAGATCATTCTGCCATGATACTGGGTGATGCCTTCCAGGTAGCAGTAAAAATAAATAGCTCCGAAGTGGGATTATATACAGTACGCATGGAGAATGCATCCATCATCCGCAAGAATGCACAGTTTATAAAATCAAGTATGCTCACCATGATGAGTGAGGAAGTAATTGAAAAAGCACATGGCCAGGTAATACGGGATGAGATTGATAAATTCCGTGAGCTGTTTAAAATTTGGGTAAGCAGTTTTGAAAAAGATGAGTATGAAGATGAGTGGGGATTGTTTATATAATTGAATAATAAAACCCGGTGAGTGCCGGGTTTTATTATTTGATAAATAAAAAACTGTTTGATTAAAAACTGATATTAAATCTACCGCCACCTAATCCATAAGACAATCCAAAAATGGATCGGAGAATTAATTGGAGTATAATTTGTATTACAACGGATACAATTATCATTGTAATCAGAGATACTACAAAATAACCAACCTGTTTATCTTCCGGAGTTTTCTTTAGTTTGGGCAAGCCAACATAAAGCAAATACAGACCATACAAACCCGCAAGGCTGCCAATAATTCCAAGAAATGGAAGAACGGCTAATAACCCGCCTACCCACGCCGGAGTAAAAGAATAAGCTACAAGCTGTACAGATTTTCCCATGTTTTTTTCAGAACCGAAACTTGGTGCAAGTGCATCAATAACAAAAGCACAAATAAAAACACTGAGTATGGCACCTCCGAGTACTACAAGTGCATGATACAATCCCCAGTCCATTCCTTTAATACGGAAACCTAAAAAACCGACACCAATTAATCCATAACCGATAAATGCAGCAACGGCAGCCGCACCAGCAAGGGGAAGAACATAACCTGTAATGATTGCGGGAGTATTGGGCTGTTCGCCATTAATTACATCCCATTCTTTGTTTGGAGTAAACAAAATGTTTTTTGCTCTTTCAATTAAGTTCATAAAAGTTAGTTTTAGTTACACTAAATGTAACAATTTGAAATGAATTTTTTGAAAAAAAATTGAAAGAAAAAAAATGGGAGTGTAAAAGCAAAAAAAAAACCGCAGCTTTTTCAGGAAGTGATTAAAACAAATCTTAATAACAACAGGCCAGTCTTGCTGGGCTTTTATTTAACGGAACTAAGATTTTGCCAATTTTCCTGAACTGCGGGTTTTGTGTTATGGCATTTTAAAAGAGCGGTATTTAAAAAATTGTCCAATATGTGGCAGCGGGTGATTAATAAAATCTTCATACAGATTATGAGAGCAACAATAGAGAACGGATTAGGTTTAGTCAACCAGGTATTGAATTTTATTAAGCCCGCTGCCACTTATTGAAACAGCATTTAATATTTTTTTAAGTTTATTTAATATTGATTTTACCAGACTCACTCATTTCATCGCCTTTGAAAACCTGATATACATAAGCGCCACGTTCCAGGCCGGTAATTTTTTTATGATCGCCTTCGTCCATTTTTAAATGGCGGATAAGTGTACCATCCATTTCAAATACAAATAAGTCAACCGGTTTTTCAACAATATTTTTTACATGCATTATCCTTTTTATCAAATCAGGATAAATTTTCACCGTTCTTTCTTTGCGGCTTATTTTTGCCTTGTTTATTTCTTCCACCGGCATACTTTCAACTACACTGCAGGACATGAAACTGCCTGTAGTAATCAGCAGAAAGAGAAAAAGGAAATTGTGTTTTAAATTTTTCAGGGTAAAGGTTTTTTTCATATTGGTTCGGATTACAGGGTTTAGTTTTTAATAAAAAACCGGACATCGCAATTGGCGTATTGCTCTTGCATTTGGCGATGAGTTGCCATTCAATCGCCAGCCAAAACGAATAATGGTTGAGAAATAAGAATCCATTTCTTTAGGGTCGCCACGTTGTCTTCCAATATAAGGTCTTGTAATATTTCTGAATGGCTCCCGGCTGTGCAGTTGCGTGGCAACAGGCACATCAGCAGCACTCAGGTAGTTTTGAAAATATATCGGGTCAATATATTTTGTACTTACGTCATCAATATAATCTGTAAATGTTTTTCTGTGTAAAATTTCAAGGCCTATATAAATATGTTCTTTAATAAAATATTTAAAACCGCCACCCATGGGTATTTCAAGTTGGGTAAGTTTATACTCATTCCTGCCAGGATATTCTGACATGCCCTGGCCTTCGAGGCGCAAAGGTTTCAGTTCTACTAATTGTTTTACATTAAGATTATTGGGATCGGGATAATAATATCCTTTGGGATTAAAATGGAACCCACCAATACCAGCCACACCATACGGCCTGAATTTTCCTTTCAGTCCATCATATCTTTCCATCAGGACTGTTGGATAAATTTCTACACCAAGATATACTTCTGTTATTTTTGATTGAAAATATTGATTGCGCCTCCATCTTGAAAATTCACGGCCACCTGCAAGATCCACTTCATCATCACTGCCTTCAAGGTGTGAGAAATTTGCTGCGAGGCGAAACCCCAGCCATTCTGCCGGGTAAATATTTATGTAAAGTCCTTTTGCAAATTTTGTTAATGGAAAATCCAGATCCCGGACAAAAGGTTTACCAATGCCGCGGGCACCGCCAAGATCGCCAAGGAAGAATGATGGGCCTAATCCTAATCCCACTTCATACTTTCCATCTTTAAAAGAAATGGATTGCGAATAGCAAGAGAAAGAAAAGAGAATAATAAATAAAACCGTAACCGAAATACGGCCAATGGGTACATTTGCTCTCATAGATACCAGATTTGTTTTTCACCGGAAATACTTTCCGGGTTTGGATATTGGTAACTGGTGACTGGTGACTAAAAGTAGAAACTAAATTTCTACTCATCAATGACGAATAGCAGTTAATTTTATTGTAACAGTAAAAAAAGATTTATTACTTCGTGCATTTACTTAGAAGCATCCCTTGTCATCTTTACATGGTCTATTCCATCTTCTAAATACACATCACCCGATTGGTGGAAGCCAAGTGACTCATAAAATTTTTTGAGGTAAAGTTGCGCCCCAAGTGAGATTGAAATTTTTCCAAAAAGGTTTTCACAGGCAATAATTGATCGAAGCATTAGTTCTTTTCCCAATCCTGATCCTCTTACAGCCGGGGCAGTAACAACCCGGCCTATTGCCGGATCAGTATAATATGTACCAGGTGGTAATATTCGTGTATATGCAATAAGGATATTATTTTCAAAACACATATGATGATGGGCCGATTGATCTTTATCATCCAAATCAGGATAAATACAATTTTGTTCAATGATAAAAACTTCGTTTCTTAATTGCAATATTGCATAAAGCTCATGCAGGGTTAATTCGTCAAATTTTTTTAATGTCCAGTTCATTCAGGTAAATTATTTTCTAACAAATTTCAATATCCATATTTTTCTTTCCACAAATATTTCAAAAATTTTCTCAGTTCTTCTTCTCTTGCATTTTTACCCGGGTCATAAAATTTTTTACCAGAAATTTCTTTGGGTAAATATTCCTGTGCAGAAAAATTATTTTCATATCTGTGTGAATACTCATAATTTTTTCCATAATCCAAATTCTTCATCAGCTTTGTTGGTGCATTGCGCAAATGAAGTGGCACCGGCAAATCACCCCATTGTTTTACGGAAGAAATGGCTGCGCCAATTGCAGCAACAACCGCATTACTTTTTGGAGAAGCAGCAAGGTATGTGGCGCACTGCGATAGAATAATATTTGCTTCAGGATAACCAATTTTATTTACAGCTTCAAAGCAGGCATTGGCCAGTACAATGGCAGTAGGATTTGCATTGCCAATATCTTCACTGGCAAGTATCACCAGCCTGCGTGCAATAAATTTTACATCTTGCCCGCCTTCAATCATTCTTGCCAGCCAGTAAACTGCAGCATTGGGATCGCTGCCGCGGATTGATTTTATAAATGCAGAAATAATATCATAATGCTGTTCACCGCTTTTATCATAGAGTGCAATTCTTTTTTGGGCAACATCCATTACATTTTTATCGGTTAGTATCACATCAGCGCCGGATGAGTCGCAAATAATCTCAAGAAGGTTTAATAATTTTCTCGCATCACCGCCTGAAATATTTATCAAGGCTTCTGTTTCTTTCAATTCAATTTTTTTCTTTTTAAGAAATTCATCTTTTTCAATAGAAACTTGTAAAAGTTTTATCAGGTCTTTTTCACTCAATGGTTTTAATACATATACCTGGCAGCGGCTGAGTAAAGCACTGATGACTTCAAAAGAAGGATTTTCTGTAGTGGCGCCAATCAGTGTGATGATTCCTTTTTCCACGGCGCTGAGCAGTGCATCCTGTTGTCCTTTATTGAACCGGTGTATTTCATCAATAAATAAAACAGTGCCGGTTTTTTGTTTGGCTGCCTCAATTATTTCTCTTACATCTTTTACTCCTGCGCTGATGGCGCTGAGTTGAAAAAAAGGAACACTTAATGTGTGTGCAATGATATTGGCGATTGTTGTTTTGCCGGTGCCGGGCGGGCCCCACAAGATCATGGATGGAATTTTTCCCTGCTCAATGGCTGTACGAAGAATACTCCCTTTGCCGGTGAGATGTTCCTGACCAACTAATTCATCAATTGCGTTGGGGCGAATGCGTTCTGCTAATGGTGTTTGTTTCACATTTTGAAAGTAACAAAAAAGAAACAGGCATGAACAATTACAACCTATTTTTTTACATCCAGCTTAATCTGCAACTCAATCAATTGCTTTTCATCAATCGTTGATGGCGCATCCAGCATTACATCTCTTCCGCTGTTGTTTTTTGGAAAAGCAATAAAATCACGAATGCTTTCACTGCCGCCAAGAATAGCACAAAGCCTGTCGAATCCAAAAGCAATGCCGCCATGTGGCGGTGCACCATATTCAAATGCGCCAAGCAGGAAACCAAATTTATGCAGTGATTCTTCCACACTCATGCCCAGTGCTGCAAACATTTTTTCCTGCAACTGCCGTTGAAAAATTCTTATTGATCCTCCGCCTATTTCATTTCCGTTCAGCACCATATCATACGCATTAGCTTTTATACTGGCATAAGGATGTTGTAAATATTCTTTAGCGTTTTCAATTGCAGGATTATTATTGATCATGGTTTCAATATCTGATGGCTTGGGCGATGTGAACGGATGATGGCGTGCCACCCATCTGTTGCTATCTTCATCGTATTCAAACAAAGGAAAATCTAAAACCCAGAGTAATTTGAATTCATCTTTATTTCTTAAACCTAAACGTTCAGCCATTTCCATTCTTAAATCGCTAGTTGCTTTTCTGGTTCTTTCTTCGGCGCCTGCAAGTATTAAAACCAAATCTCCGGCTTTAGCACCTGCTGCATTTGCAATTGCTTTTAGTTTTTCTCCGGAATAAAATTTATCAACGCTGCTTTTAAAAGTTCCATCTATGTTGCATTTGATAAATACTAAGCCTTTCATTCCAATCTGCGGCCTTTTTACCCATTCAGTAAGCTCATCTGTTTGTTTACGGCTGTAATCACTGCAGCCAGGAACAGCAATGGCAAGAACTGTTTCAGCATTATCAAATACAACAAAGCCGGCGCCTATTATTAATTCCTGATTATCTTTTTTATTTGTATAAACAGATGACGGTTTTTTCAAATTCAACAGGTTCATGCCGAAGCGAATATCCGGTTTGTCATTTCCATAATTCCACATAGCATCTTCCCATGTCATTCTTTCCACTGTATCCGTGTAGTCAATATTTTTTACATCTTTAAAAATGGCTTTCACCATTCCTTCAAACATATTGAGAATATCTTCCTGTTCTACAAATGCCATTTCACAATCTATTTGCGTAAACTCAGGCTGGCGGTCTGCACGAAGATCTTCATCACGAAAACATTTTACAATCTGATAGTAGCGATCGTAACCACTCACCATCAGCAGTTGCTTAAAAGTTTGTGGCGATTGTGGCAATGCATAAAACTGCCCGGCATTCATTCTGCTTGGCACTACAAAATCTCTTGCTCCTTCGGGAGTGGATTTAATTAAGAAAGGAGTTTCAATGTCCATGAATCCCTGCTGATGCAAATAATTTCTTGCAGCACGGTTTACAATATAGCGCAGTTCAATATTTTTCTTCACTGCATTTCTTCTTAAATCAAGATATCGGTATTTCATCCGCAGTTCATCACCGCCATCTGTATCATCCTGGATTGTAAACGGAGGTATTGCCGATTTATTCAGGATAGTAAAAGAAAAAACATTTATTTCAATATCACCAGTAGGTAAATTGGGATTCTTATTGCTTCTTTCTGAAACAATGCCTGTTGCCTGCAGCACAAATTCTCTTCCCAGCGGATTTTGTTCTAATTGCTTATTAAGATTTTCTCCAAATAATAATTGGGTGATGCCGTAACGATCCCGCAGATCAACAAATGTAATGGCGCCAAATTTTCTTACCGTTTGCACCCAGCCCGCCAGTGTTACTCCGGTATTTGCATTTTCAATTTTTAATTCGCCACAGGTATGAGTTCGAAACATAATAATTTCAGATTTTAGATTTGGGATTTCGGATTTGTTTCAAAAATTAAAAAAGGTTTCAATAATTTGATAAATTGTTTTTTCAATTTGCTGCACAAAATTTCAATGGCGCCAAAGATAAGAACTATTCAATGCCGCAGGGAAACAGTGAGTGGTATATTTGGTAATTATAATGGCAAAACGCATCCATAATTTTTTTAAGAAACTGCTTGGTAAAAAAGCCGGTGAAGAAATTTTTTTTAAAAATAAAACTGAAGAACTTATTCCGCCGTCTGTTGCCGGTGATTATGCTGCTTTTATCAGCAGGGTGCTCCCGTATTTTAATAAATTGGATGAAACCGGCAGACAAAAATTTTTGAACCGGGTTTATAATTTCAGAAAAATAAAAAAATTTCAATTTCATAATATGCAGGAGAGTGAAGAAGCGGCCGTGCTGATTTCTGCTGCTGCGGTTCAGGTAAGTTTTGGTTTAAAAAATTATCTGCTTACTTTTTTTACAAACATTTATGTACTGAGCGATGCATACCAGTACAAAGAGTCAAAAGAAATGTTTATCGGGCATGTGTCACCCACGGGTATTTATATTTCCTGGAAACATTTTGCAGATGGATTCAGAGATTATGCCGATGGCATGAATGTGGCGCTGCATGAAATGGCGCATGCACTGCATCATGAAAATTTTATTGAAGAAACAGGGATTGACTGGGATTTTCGGGAAGATTTTGACAAACTGCCGGGTGTATTTGGCCCGTTGATGACAAAAATAATTGTGGAAAAAAAAAGTTATTTGCGGGGGTATGCGTTTACTAACTTTTATGAGTTTTGGGCAGTGAGTGTAGAGAATTTTTTTGAAAACCCGCAAGGTCTTAGAGACAATCTTCCGCAATTGTATTCTATACTTTGCCAAACACTTAACCAGGATCCTTTGTTTCCTGCATCAGGCTCACCTTACATTATTACTTAAATAAGTAAGTAGATTTCCTTATTGATAGCCAGAGTTGTTTTTTTTAGTATTTATACGAGAGTTTATCGTAATGCTTGCATTTTGGAAAACGATTATATACTTTTAAACTCCCGAACCCTGAAAACATGTATTCCGTACTTAAAAAGCTAAATAGTTTTTTTGCATTATCACCCCCTGCCGTGCAGGTAACACCTGTTGCTGAAGTAGCGGTAAGCGAAGAAATTTTTAATAAGTATTCTTTTATCATCAGCGGCCACATCAGTTATTTCAATGAACTTTCTGTTGAGTTGAAAAACAAATTTGTTTACAGGGTACACAATTATATAAAGACAAAACAGTTTCATTATATCGGCCTGGAACAACGGGAAGAGATTCCGATTTTAATTGGCGCTTCTGCTGCGCAGGTCACACTTGGCCTGAAGAATTACCAGATGCAGCATTTTAAAAATATTTATGTATTGGCCGATGCATACAGAATGGATAGTGATGAAGAATTGTACATAGGGCATGTGGCGCCTGATGGCATTTATTTATCCTGGAAACATTTTTTGTACGGATACTCTAATAATAATGACAATATAAATATGGCCGTGCATGAAATGAGCCATGCTTTATTGTTTAATAATTTTTTTGCACAGTATGGCATTGATAAAAATTTCAGGTTGAATTATGAAAAATTTTCAACTACCACAGGCCCTATTCTTGCTGATGTGATTACGAGAAGAAAAAGTTATTTACGCAGTTATGCATTCAGCAATATCCATGAATTTTGGGCGGTAAGTGTGGAAGCTTTTTTTGAAAACCCGGCAGGATTGAAAGAGAACATGCCGCAATTGTATAATGCCTTATGCCGTGTGTTAAACCAGGATCCTGTATCAAGAAACAAAATTTTAAATCCCGAACTATGATAACAATTACACTTATTTACCTGTTTAACCGCTATGTATTGAAACGTGGAAAAAGAAAGCAACTTGTAGTTACAACATGACCACTTGTTTTACTTTTAGTTCCCTGTTTCGTTGTATGAAGTAATACCAGGCAAGAATCAGTACACCAATTAAGAATGGAATCATTGCAAGATGTTTCCCTTCATATATACCCCACAGAGGCATTTCGTCAAAGCCAAAAAACTCACTGATCATCCAGTAACTATTGGCACTTATCCAAAAAGTTACAGCAAGATTATGCGCCAGCTCTGCTTTTATTTTTCTTGTACGGTAAGAAATATAAATGGCAACAGCCAGCGTGGGAATTATCATGACCACACCAAGTACACGCCAACTCATGCACCAGCTTATATCTTTAAACAACCAGAATACGATATGTAAATTTTCCAGGCGGCGATAACTGGATGGGATGATGTGTTGTTTTTCTGTTGTTTTTTTCATGTAAAAAAAAATTGAATGGTGAATTTCAAAAATAGTGATTTGAATAACTTTATCAGTGCCGGGAGAGAATTTTTTGAAAACGGAATACATCAGCTTCCTGATGAAGTGGCCTCTCATTTATAAGATGTTGAGTTAACTGCTTTGCAAAATAAGGAGTCAGCGAACATCCTTTGGTACCCATACCATTTAGTATGCCTATGTTTTTATAGACAGGATGGTAACCAACAAAGGGGCGGCGTTCTACATTGGCGGGACGAACAGCAGCTTTATGATCAAGTATTTTAAATGGAACTTTAAGCCATCCTTTTAATAACGATTCAGTTTGTAACCTGAATTGATCAGTTGGATTGTCATCAGAAAAGTTCCAAAGATAATTGGAGCCGATCCAGAATAAATTATCACCGAGCGGAGCAAGCATCATTCCTTTTTTAAAAATATGGGTTGAAGGAATTTCTGATGATTCAATAATCAATGCCTCACCTTTATTTAATGAGAATGGCAGATTTTTAAAAAATGGATTGATTGAAGAAGCTGCCCCATCACAGAAAATAATTTTTTCTGCGTTGATGCTTTTGTATTGAATACCTTTTTCCATTCGCCTCAGTTCTTTTATTTCAAAATTTTCTTCCTGTAACTGATTAGCTGATAAAAGTTTTTTTCTCCAGGCGGGAAGAATTTCCTGCAGGTTTACCAAAAAACATGGGTTCACTTCTCCAAAACCGAAGTCATAATTAAAATACTGACTGAAAATATTTTCCCGCCCGGATGACCCGTTCGGACGGGCATTTGCGGGTTTTTTTAAAAAGCTGTTATCTTCTTTTAGCCTTTCATCAAATGCAATCTTCATTTGCGGGGTAGGGTGGAAGTCTATCACATTTTTTTGTGAGATAGCGTTTATTCCTATTTCTTCTCCCAGTTTTTTATATGCGGGTAAAAGATGTTTAAGTAATTCATCAATCATCCAGGTTTTTACAATCCTTCTGCCCGTTACAGGATTGATGATACCTGCTGCAACTCTTGATGCGGCATTCTGGTTATTATCATCAATAACAAGAAATGATTTGTTTGCTTTTTGTAAATAATAACTGAGCCATGTACCGGAAATGCCCTGACCGATGATGAGATATTCAATGTGCATAGAACTCAAATATAGATGTTCTTTAATTGAGTTATTTTGTACAGTGATCAAATAAAAATATTCAATGATCAATGCTCAATTTTCAATGTTCATTTGTTAAAATTCCTTAATTGAAAATTGAGCATTGAGTAATTTTTGTTCTACTGAAATAAAAACCTCACCCTCTATCTCCCTCTCCTTTGGAGAGGGAGAACCGGTCACTCAACATTTATTCTTATCCCTTCTGAATGACTGCTGAACTCCGGCGCATACATACACTGAATACTGGTTACTCCGTTGCTGAAATTTCCCTTATGTGTAACAAACAAACTGTATTCAAAAACATAAGTGCCTTTTCTTAAATAATCAAAAAAGAAATTGGTACTTGCATCTTTTGTAGTTTCATAATAACCGAGGCCGCCTTGCCATTTGTAACTGCTGAGTACATTCACTGGTTCTAAGCATGATGCTCTCATATCTTTCATGTGTACAAATTCCATATCACGATCTACCCGCAGTTCAATTCTTACTTTTATTTTATCGCCTGTTTTTAAAACCTCACCCCCTGCCCCTTCTCCGGAGGAGAGGGGAATGAGCACAGGACCACGGTCAGTATTTTTTTCTACAAACAATTTTTTATTCAACTTTAATGGAGTAGCCGCCGAAGTTATTTTATCAAGGTCTTCAAAATATTGCCAGTAAACACCACCCCAGGAAGCACCCCTGCCTTCAGAAGGTGAGGGCTCAGCAGTCTCTACTTGTACAATTATATTTCCCATCTCAGGTTTTACTTTATCACCTTGAATATTTTTTTTGAAGTAACCAGTTCCTGCTTCAGGGGGTTCTGTTCCTCCTCCTTTGGAGGAGGTTAGGAGGAGGCCTCCAAGTTTTATTTCAACAACTGTTTCCTCATTTAACCAGTTTGTTCCCTGAAGCATCAAAGCATAACATGCTTCTGCTGTTGCTTTTGTTGTTTTCCAATTTGTGGTTTGTTTGTTTTTCAACAACCATGTTTTCAAATCATCCACTGTTTTTACATCTTTTGTAATTTCCTGGAAAGCTTCAATTAACAATGCCTGCGTTTCTACCGGCGCCTGGTGCCAGTACATACCCCCGCTATTTTCTTTCCAGTACATTCCGAGTTCATCATGCACAATGGATGTTTCTTTTAATGATTTCAAAATGGCAATGGGTGTTTTTATATCGCCGGATCTGTTCAGTGCCAAAGCAATCATGCCCTGCATGTACTTGCTTTGTTTCATCCATGTTTTTTGTGTGCGGCTGCGGAAATAATTGTAAGCTGTTTGTGTAGCAGCCGGTATTTTTTGTTCACTGAAAAAACTCCGCATATATAAATATTGCACTTCATAGTTGCCCGGTGTGTATTTTGTCAAATCAATTTTATATTTTTTCAGTTCATCATAGTTTTTTTTCATTTGTTTATCGAGATATGGAATAGCCGCATCAAGTATAGAGGATAATTTTTTTATTTCAACACCTAACTTTTTTAAATGACCAATGCCTGTAACAATATATTGTGTGATGTAAGCATTATCCGGCCCGCCTTTGAACCAAACAAAACCACCATTACCGCTTTGCATCTGTTTCAGTTTTTCAAATGCACTGTTCATCTCATTGCTCATCCGTACAAGATCAAACAGCAAGGCAATATTTTTCTTTTGTTGTTCTTCTGTCTTTGCCTGCAATACCCAGGGTGTTTCTTCCAGCAATACGGCTTTTAGTTCCTGGTTTTTTTGAAGGTTGCTCATTAAAGCAGCCGTATCTTTTGTTTTCCAGCTTTCAAAAATTTGTTTAATGCGTGGAGAACTGTTTGCAATTTTTGATGCAAGTGCATTGGCATAAAATCGATTCCATGTTTGCTCCGAACATTCATAAGGATATTCCATTAAATAAGGAAGAGCCTGTACTGCATACCATGCAGGGTTAGAAGTATATTCAATTGTTAATGCATGGTTCTGTAAAGTTCCGGAAGTTCCTGAGTTCACAAGTTTATCGAATTTGAATTCCTTAGTTCCGGTTCCCCGCATATTCAGCGGCAATGTTTCTGTTACCAGCATCCTGTTTGTTAAAACAGGTAATGTATTTTCTTC
>JANOJO010000426.1:0-10430 GCA_031418795.1 Bacteroidota bacterium
GTGGGGTAAGAGCCTACGGCTTTTGATGGTAACATCAATTGAGGGTAAACCTTGCAAGCTGAAATGCCATGTAAAGTATTGTTGAAGGGCTGCTCGTCCGAGCATCATCGAAAGATGAACACAATACAGGGTAGGCAGATTGATCCCGATGGGTAACCATCGGGACAGATAAATGATAGCCTAAAACAAAATCCGGCTTACGGGTTTGCAGTTTTTTAACCATGCTTTCTAACCATAAGCCGGATTCTGTTTTATGCTATCATTTATCTGTCCCGATGGTTACCCATCGGGATCAATCTGCCTACCCTGTATTGTGTCCGCCTTTCGGCGAAGCTCGGACGAGCAGCCCTTCAACAATACTTTACATGGCATTTCAGCTTGCAAGGTTTACCCTCAATTGATGTTACCATCAAAAGCCGTAGGCTTTTACTCTACGTTTTCACCTTTACCCTCCGAAGCTTTGGCGAAGGAGGGCCTTCACCAATTCAGATTAATCCGCCTTCGCTAAAGCTACGGCGGACAAGGGCAGTTATTTTCTGTGGCACTTTCTCTTTCACAACTTTCATCGTGAAGCCCCGCTTATCACAGGGTGCAATGCTCTGTGCTGTCCGGACTTTCCTTCCCGATTGTAACATCAGGACGATAGCTCAGTTTGCAGCGAATGGCAAATTTAATTCTTTATACATTGAAGAAAGATACTGGAGTAATAATTTTTCTAAATAAGCTGAGATAGTACGCAGATGGCCTTTCCTTTTGGGGGTGGGGGCTAGTATTCAAAGAAAATTTCCGTAGCGCCATAACCAAACCTGGGATCGTATTGGTTTACAAAAGTTTTTACTTCTTTCCGGCTTTTCAGCAGTTCATGCACTTCATCTCTCAACCTTCCGCTACCCACACCATGAATGATAATTAAGGACGGCTGCAGGTGGGCAAGAGCCAAATCATAATACTTCTCAAATGTTTTTAATTGTATTGTTACAATCTGCAGGTTGCTTAAATGATGCCAGCTATCAGTAATTTTTTCAATATGTAAATCAATAACAGAAAGCGGTGGTTCTATGTGCTGCCTGGCTTTTGAAGCATCAAACACGTTATATTTTGAAGGAAAAGTACCGGCATGAAGTTTTTCTTCTGCAATTTTATCCGGGTAAATATCAAATAGCCTGTAAGAGAAACTCGCTTCATTCTTACTTCTTATTTCTTCAATTTTTGTAAAAAGTTGTTTGGGTTTCAGCTTAATTGATGCTGTACATATTTCCGCTTTCTTTTTTTCGGGCTTGAGCAGGGTGAATTCAAATTCAAAAAAAGGGTTATCGTTTAAGTCCTCAAAGGGAACATTATGCAGATAAAAATTTTTAAAAGGATGAATGATGTTTTTATGTTCAAATTCCGGTTTGCCAAAAAATGCCAGCTTGTAATCAAAATTATATGGTGCAGCAGTTCTGTTTTCCAGGTGCACTTTTAATTCATCCACCACATCATCACCAAATTCATCTGAATCAATTACCGGAAAAAAAGTGAGCCACATTCCATCCACCACTCTGTTTGCATCTGTACCATTTTCTTTTTTTCCACGGGACTCCGGGAGTACATCATCAATAAATTGTTTTTCTTTTTTTACCGGGAACATTTTCTTTTCAGAAAACCGTTTGAAATAGGGAAAATCTATCTGATCATTATACGCCGGAAACTGAACACCACCAACATTCAGCATCACCATTTTATCATTGATAATATCCACCACCTCTCCTTCTTCATTGGAGTGCAGCACAAGTACAATATCGCCTACTTGGAATTTCATGATTGTAAAGATAATCATGCTGCGGTTGTGATAAACCGTGCCGCAATTAACCGTGCCACGGTTTTAAACCGTGGCACGGTTAGTCGCCAGTTTACTTTTTCTGTAACCATAAAGCAAGTAAATAATCAATCCGGCTAATAGCCAGCTTAAAAACCAGGCCCAGTTACTTTTTGTCATACCTGTAAGCAGGTACATGCAGCTGATAAGGCCCATTAATGGAATAAGAGAATATTTTTTAAAAAATGTAAGTATGCTTAAACTAATTGCACTTAACCAAAAAATAATCAAAGAAATATTTGGTGTGGCAGCATCCATAAAACTAATCTTACCCTCTGTATAATCTTTGTTACCGCTAAAATCGAAATTAAAAATATCAACAAAATAATTTTTTGATAAAAGAATGGCAGTAACCATAGCACCAGCAACTATTAATGGAAAAATAAATTGTCCGTTGATATAAAGCAACTGAAACCTGCCTTGTTCTTTTTCTTTCCTGGGAATTAAAAGTACACCACCGCATACAAGCACAAATGCAAATAAGGTGGCAATGCTTGTAAAATCAAGAACAAAAGTTTTATCGGTAAATAAAATAGGCACACCAACAACAAAGCCTGTAACTATAGTGGCAAACGAAGGTGTTTTAAATTTAGGATGAATTTTTTGAAATACAGGCGGCATTAATCCATCGCGGCTCATGCTCATCCAGATGCGGGGCTGCCCCATTTGAAATACAAGTAATACACTCGTCATGGCAATAACTGCAGCAATGGCAACAAAAAACTGCATCCATCCCACATTCAGATTTTGTTTTTCAAAAATAAAAGCAAGCGGATCACCCACCCCATCAAAATTTCTGTAGTTGACTGCACCGGTTAGCACAAGTGTAAGTAAAATATAAACAACAGTACATATAAATAATGAAAGTATCATTCCTCTTGGCAGATCTTTTTGCGGATTCTTACTTTCTTCTGCCAGCACACTTACAGCATCAAATCCTATATATGCAAAGAACACTCCGCTAACAGCTGCCATTACACCACTAAAACCATTAGGCATAAAAGATTTTACTCCTTCATCATCGGCAGGCAGCCAGTTGAAACCAAGCCCGTTTGAAAAAATTAAATATCCGCCCACCAATATTACTAATACAACTACCACCATTTTCAATATCACCATCACATTGCTGAAATTGCGGCTTTCTTTTATACCGCGAAACACCAGGTATGTAATGAGTAAATTAATAATAAGTGCAGGCACATCAAGAATAATTCGCAAGCTGCCCGCTAACGGCGCATTGTTCCATGCCTCCAGCACATCTTTATTTGTACTGCCATCTGCCAATGCATGTTTTACTTCCATATAGCTTGTACATAAATATTGTGGCAGATGTATATTTATTTTTTCAAGAAAGGAGGTAAAATAATCACTCCAGCTATAAGCAACATAAATATTGCCGATGGAATATTCCATAATCAATGCCCAGCCGATTATCCATGCAAATAATTCTCCAAAGGAAGCATAGGCATAAGTATAGGCACTGCCAGCCACAGGTATTCTGCTGGCAAATTCAGAATAACATAAAGCTGTAAATGCACAGGCAATGGCAGTGATAATAAAAAGAATGACCACGCCGGGCCCACCATGAAATACGGCGCCACCCAAACTGCTGAAACTGCCTGCACCAAGTATGGCTGCAATTCCAAAAAAAGTAAGATCACGAACAGTAAGCACTCTGTGCAATTCATGCTTTGTACCATCCGTTTGTCCTTTCTCAGCATCTGATAAAATACTGGAGATAGACTTGGTTCTGAATAAAGAATTAAACATCAGCGTTGGTTTTGATTGTTCAAAATAGGGAAAAAATACTATATAAATCTTTTAGGAAGGGTCTTTTAAGAAAATCAGAATTTGAAAACTGATAAAAATCAGGCCGTGGATTAATAAATGTCATAAAATGAATTTATGTTCCTGAAGATTTTTACAAAAAATTATTGATATGGGAACCACAATGCAACATACATATAGTCATTCGTATGACACTTCAGTTACTAAAGTTTCATCCTGGAAAAAATTTATTGCCTGGTGTGATGGCCAGGAAAAAAACCGGTTTGGTTGGCTGGCAGCTTCGCTTACATTACATGGGTGTGTGTTTACAATTATAACTGTGTTTGCCATTATGCTGGCAGGAAATAATTTTATTTTCTGGCCATTCGCTATCGGAGCCATGGGCATGACCCTTGTTGTAAACCTGGCTGCCATGCCAACAAAAATTACCATACCAGTATTCTTTTTTAGTGTACTGATTGATCTGGTAATTATTATCAGTTGTTTAGTAATTGGTTTTGATATTAACAATACGACTATCTGAAGAAGTAAATCAGTAATCACGTTGTACAAGAAAATGAGCCAGTTCTTTCAGCGGCTCTTTTCTTTTGGAGAGAACGGCAATATCTTCCAGGTGGGTCAATGCTTCATCAAGATATTTATTTTTTAATTGCAAAGCCCAGTCATCAGCTTTGCAATTACGATAAATTTGCAACACCTTTTCTACTTTTCCAACTGCATTTCCATTCATCAATAATTCCAATTCTTTTTTTTCAGTTGATGTTTCAAGTGAATGAATAAGTAAAAATGTTTTTTTATTGGCAAGAATATCACCACCCACCTGCTTACCAAATTTTTGTGGATTACCAAAAGCATCTAAGTAATCATCCTGAATTTGAAATGCAATGCCAAGTTTTTTTCCAAATTCAAATAAAAGATTCTGGTTCCTTTCTCCTGCGCCACCAAGTATGGCTCCCATTTTTAAACTGGCTGCCAGTAAAACAGAAGTCTTCAACTCTATCATGCGAATGTATTCATCAGGTTGCACTTCGTTTTTCTTTTCAAAATCCATATCGAGTTGCTGGCCTTCACAAACTTCTTTGGCTGTTTTATTTAACAGGCTGAGTATCGGCCGCAGATAACCAGTTTTTATTTTGCTGATATTTTCATAAGCAGCTACCATCATTACATCACCGGCAAGCAAGGCTGTATTATCTCCAAATTTTTTATGCACAGTTTCCATTCCTCTCCGCAGAGGTGCATTATCCATGATGTCATCATGTATTAATGTAAAATTGTGAAAGAGTTCAATAGCCGTTGCCACCTGCCATGCATCAGGAATTATTTCATCAAACAATTCATTTCCTAAAAGACATAAAACAGGCCTCACTCTTTTGCCACCAAGTTTTAAAAAATATTCATTGGGTTCATAAAGTGTAGCCGGCTGTACGGGAAAATGCCGAACAGAAAAATATTCTGCAAATTGTTTCGACAATGTTTCGAATGACTGCATGTTTTTTTATTTACGAAGTATGAAGTACAAAGTATGAAGTATGATAGAGAACTTAATTCGTAGCTTTATTACTTTTCAAATCTTCCGACTTCTCAATTATTAATTATTAATTGTTAATTATTAATTTAATCTGCCTTCTTCTTACTCTTCCTTCCTTCCTTCAATCCACTTGCCACCACCCATTCATAATCTAATTGGCGTTTAGTAAGATTGGCTGCCACCACTTTTATCCAAACCTTATCGCCCATTCTGAAAGTTTTGTTTGTTCTTAATCCTAATAAACAATAATCACTTTCCACATGTTTAAAATCATCATACTCCGATAGATTATGAACACTAACCAAGCCTTCGCATTTATGCTCCACAGTTTCCACCCAAAAACCAAAAGAAGATACGCCACTTATTATTCCTTCAAACTCATCACCCAGAAAATTTTTCATGTATTCCACCTGCTTGTATTTATTGGCTGCCCTTTCAGCTTCCATAGATGATCTTTCTTTATCGCTGCAGTGCTTGCATTTTTCTTCCATTTTTTTATCAGCAACAATTTTATTATTTAAAACCTGTTCCAGTATTCTATGCACAAGCACATCGGGATAACGCCGGATGGGTGAAGTGAAATGGCAATAATGTTCAAAACCCAAACCATAGTGGCCAACATTTTCAATTGTATATTTTGCCTTGGCCATTGTTCTTATTCCCAACTGCTCCAGCACATGCTGCTCTGGTTTGCCATGCACATCGGTAAGCATTTGATTAAAGGAAGCTGCAATAGCATCAGGTGATGAAGTATCAAACTCATGCCCGAATTTTTTTGCAAATGCAATAAACGGCGCTAATTTTTCTTCATCAGGATTATCGTGAGTACGGTATGGAACAGGCAGCGGTTTGTTGTTCACTTTTATTTTTCCAAGATTTTCTGCCACCGTCCGGTTTGCCAGCAACATAAACTCTTCTATCAACTGATGAGCTTCTTTGCTTTCTTTAATCATGATACCGATTGGTTTTTTATTTTCATCTAATTTAAAACGAACTTCCTGAGATGAAAAACTGATAGCTCCATTTTTAAACCTTTCCTTTCTCATCAGCTGAGCCAGCGTATTTAATACCATCACCTCATCCCTGTACAACCCGTCTTTGGTTTCTATTATCTCCTGCACTTCTTCATATGTAAACCTGTGATTGGAATGAATTATTGTTTTACCCAACCAGTATTGTTTTACATCACCTGCCTGTGTTAATTGAAAAATGGCTGAGAAAGTAAGTTTGTCTTCATGCGGACGAAGTGAGCAAAGTACATTGGAAATATGTTCCGGCAGCATTGGATTTACCCTGTCTGGTAAATAAACGGATGTTGCTTTATCGTAAGCCGCATTGTCAAGCGCTGTGTCTGTTTCTAAATAGTGACTTACATCGGCAATATGAATTCCAATTTCATAATTACCATTTTTTAAAATTTTGAAAGATATTGCATCATCAAAATCTTTTGCATCAACAGGGTCAATTGTAAAAGTGAGTGTATCTCTTACATCTTTTCTCTTTTTTATTTCGTCAAAAGAAATCACATCAGGTATTCTTGCAGCTTCTTCCAGTGCATCATCAGGAAACTGAAGTGGAAATCCGAACTGCAATAAAATTTCTTTCATTGCTATATCATTTTCATCTTCTTCGTTGAGTATTGTTACCACTTCACCTACCGGCCTTTTTCCATCTTTTTCCCAATTCACAATTTTTACTACCACCCTGTCACGATCTTTAGCGCCGTTAAATCCGTTTGGTGGAATAAAAATATCTGTTGTATGTTTATCTGAATCTGATACGAAAAATGCAAAATTTTTATTCATTTGCAATTTGCCAATAAACTCAGATTGCTTGCGAACCAAAACTTCTGTTATCACTCCCCGCTGACGTTTTCCATTTTCTTTTGCATCTTTCACTTTCACTTTTACAGTATCGCCGTGCATGGCGGTATTGAAATCATCGGGCCGGACAAGCACATCAACCGGCATATTTTCTATAATTACATAGCCGGTGCCGGAGCGGCTGATGTCAAGCCTTCCTTTCAGTTCCAGCTCATGCCCCTGTTTTTGCTTTTGTTTCTCTTTATCTTTTTTCTTCTTTGAATTTTTTCTTCCCATATTTATGCCGGTCCGGCAATTTTATAATGTTGAATATAATCAGTTACAAGTTCCATAAATTTTTCTCCTTCGTCAAAAAGAAAATGATGTTCAAGCGGCATTACATACAAAGGCACATCATTCATTTCTTTTTCAAATTTGGCCAGCCGCACTGCATCTTTTTCGGTAGTAAGGATTATTTTATCTTTTTCCTCCATCCTTTCAAATCGTTTATTTATTTCTTTCCAGTCATCAATGGTAAAAATATGATGGTCGGGAAAATGCATCATGAAATATGTTTTTGAATTATCATGCAGCAAATCTTTCAACGGTTTTGGATTGGCTATTCCCGTTACTAACAAAACTTCTGTTCCTGAAGATAATTTTATTTTTTCTCCCTGCCTTATTATATGGTATGGTTGAGAATACCGGTTGGCTGTAAAAAATAAATGCTGGTGCGGCATTGGATTTATTTCATCAATAATTTCATTTCCCGTTTCTTTCGAAAGATCGGAATCACATTTTGTGACAATTATTATTTCTGCCCGTTTGTAACTTGATTTTAAATCACGAAGATCACCTGTAGGTAAAAAAAAATCACGGGTAAAAAGGTTATTGCAATCTGTAAGCAGAATATTTAACCCGGCATTTATGGCTCTGTGTTGAAACGCATCATCAAGAATGATACATTGCGTTTCAGGTTTATCGTGCAGCAATTGCGGAATGGCATCTAATCTTTCTTCGCCAACAGCCACAGGTACATCCGGAAATTTTAAATGAAACTGCATCGGTTCATCACCAATTTCCAAAGCATCTGATTGCGGATTGGCCAATGCATAACCTGTTGTTTTTCTTTTATACCCACGGCTCAAAGTAGCCACTTTGAATTTATCTTTTAAATTCATAACTAAATATTCCACCATCGGCGACTTGCCCGTGCCACCTACTGAAAGATTGCCCACGCATATCAATGGCAAACCAAAACTGCTGGAACTAAATATTTTTTTATCGTAAAGTTTATTACGAATGAAAATTACCAGCCAATAAATAATGGAAAGCGGAAATAAAAGAATGCGGAAAGATTTCAGGAAAATATTAGAATACATAAACTGTGGTCGGCGTTATACAAAGGTTTAAAGGTAAGTCAAATTCATGGGTGTCATCAATTGCTTCAATGGGTTCAAAATAACTGAAGCCGATTTTCAGGCAATCAGTTCTGCATTGATGTAAATAACGGTCGTAAAATCCTTTGCCATATCCAATCCTGTACCCATTTTTATCAAAGGCAAGAAGGGGAATAAAAATTATATCCAACCCTGCAGGGTTTACAGTTTCGCCATTTTCCGGTTCATAAATATTATATTGATTTTTTCTGAACCGGGTATCATCATCAGTTTGTATTGCCAGTATTGTCAAATTAATGAAATCAGTTTTAGGATAGCAAACTACAATTTCCGGATTTTGAAATTCAAGATAGTCGGTAAACAAATGTGTATTGGGTTCACAGGCTTCATCCACCGGCCAGTAAGAAAGCAGAAAAGTAATAAATGGCAATTGTGCAGTTTGAAATTTTATCAGAAGCAAATCATCCAGCTTTATTCTTTGCTGCGGACTGAGAGATAAACGTTTTTCTTTATAAGTTTTTCTTGCTTCTGCTTTCATCATAAAGTCAAGATACGGATAACTGGTAAGTGCAAAAAATAAGGTCGCTGGCTGTGTCTCAGTTTGAATTTTCTCCGAAGGAGTCCTTTGGACGAACTATTAGTGTTTTGTCATACCGAAACGGTGAATTTGAAACTCGCTTTACATTAAGAAAACATAGTTGAGGTATCTCCAACAGTAGAAAAATATGAGATACCTCTCCGCCTTTGGCGGATCGGCATGACAATACTCCGGCGTATTGAAGATTTATCACCGGGTCTCAATAAAAATTGAAAATACAGTAGTGCCGTAATTTCTTTCGGTATTATACAATGGAAAATTTTTGTAATCATTTCTTGGTGTATGCTCCAGCACAAACCAACCTTTATTGTTCAACAATTTTTTTTCAAAAATCTGTTTCGGCAATTCATCAATATTTTTTAAAGCATAAGGCGGACCGGCAAAAATAAAATCGTATTTCTCAGAAGCATGTTCAATAAATTTAAACACATCAGCTTTTATCACTTTAAAATTTTCCAGCTTCAGCTCCGCAGATGTTTTTTTTATGAAAGCAAACATCTTTTCATCTTTCTCCACAATGGATAAATCTTTTGCACCGCGGCTGGCTAATTCATAACTGATATTGCCGGTGCCGCCAAACAAATCCAGTGTTTTCAGATCATCAAAATCTAAATTGTTTTGAATAATATTAAAAAGTCCTTCCTTGGCAATATCCGTAGTAGGCCTTGTATGCGGCATATTCGCCGGGGGGTTTATTCTTCTGCGGCTTAACTCTCCTGCTATGATACGCATATCGCCAGTTTACTTATGGTGGAATAATAATGTGAAGGATGTACTTTCAATTCTTCTGCAATACTTATTGCTGCCGGTAATTCTTCAAACTCAAGATGAATAAAATATTTATACAACTCCCGGTATATGGCTGAATCTTTTTCAATCAACCCTGCCAAAGAAATTTTTATGTCCTGCTGCGATAAATTTAATTGCCGGCAAATTTTAAGTAATGAATAAAGCACATCTTCAGGCGAAGCATAAATAAATGTTTGCACTAATTGCAACAAATTATTTTTAAATACAATTACCGAGAATTCATTTTTTCTGAAATCAAGCAGCATGGCTTCATCTTTTTCGCCGGTAAAATTATTAAGCAAAACAGAATTTATATTTCTGAACTTATAAGATTCATTTTTTTTGCACAGGGCTGCATGAAGCGGTGCAGGCACACCATACACATTGTACATATTCCATTCAGGCAGGTGTTCTGTCATTAAAACTAACTCTTCAACATCTCCATAAACTGCATCTAATTGCATCTGCACATTTTCCGGCTGGTAAATAGCAGCTGGCACAAGCAGGGAAGCCGGTACATTGAAAGCAATAACAGAATTAAAATGCTTCCCTGCGAAAACATTGTTTTCCTGAAAAATATTTGTGCAGTCATTATTATTTTGCAAAGCAAAATACCCAAATTCAACTATTTCTTTTGTCAAATGATTCATCAGGCCATAGCTGA
>JANOJO010000427.1:0-14334 GCA_031418795.1 Bacteroidota bacterium
TAAATTCTACCTCAACCTGTCTAAGCTCTTCACCAATTTTTCATCCTTCCATATTCCTCTTGCAGCTAATACAAGTAATACAGGAATTGCAAATGCAAGTACTGCACTCAAAGAAAATGTACCGCTTGCAAATTTTTTTATTTGTGTAAAATAAATGATGAGGTTGATGATGGATAAAGCAGCCGCAGTTAACGTAAGCCAGAGTTGTTGTTTCCTGTTTTTATAAAAGAAAATAATTATTAAACATCCGGCCACAAGTATAGCCGTGGTTATAACTAAAAAAAAGTCAGAGGAAGCAACTAATTTTTCAAACTCCTGCATATTGGCTTCCCCGGTTTTATTTCCACTATAAAATGAAAATTTATAAGTCAACGCTGCGCAAAGCGAAGCAGCAAGTAACCAGATGGATTGAATACGCTGAATCATGAATTAATTATTTTAAACTAAGTTAATAAATCATCCCAACTCCGGGTACAGCGGAAACTGCACCATAAATTCTTTCACTTCACTTTTAACTGATGCAATTACTGCTGCATCATCTGCATTCATCAGCACTTTATCAATTAATGCAACAACGGTTTCCATGTCAGCTTCATTCATGCCTCTTGTTGTTACAGCAGGTACACCCACCCGGATGCCGGAAGTAACAAATGGAGACTTGTCATCAAAAGGTACTGCGTTTTTATTTAAAGTAATATGAGCTTTATCCAAAGTCTCCTGTGCTTTTTTACCTGTAAGATTTTTATTGCGAAGATCTATCAGCATTAAATGATTATCGGTTCCATTGCTGATAAGATTATAACCACGGCTTACAAATGCTTTTGCCATGGCCTGTGCATTGCTGATTACCTGTTTGCCATAAGCTTTAAAATCTTCTGAAAGTATTTCACCAAAGGAAACTGCTTTAGCAGCAATCACATGTTCAAGAGGTCCTCCCTGAGATCCGGGAAACACAGCCAGGTCGAGCAATGAACTCATCATTCTTAAATTTCCTTTTGGATCTTTTAATCCCCATGGATTTTCAAAATCATGACGAAGCATAATGATGCCGCCCCTGGGTCCTCGTAAAGTTTTATGCGTGGTGGATGAAATAATATGACAATGCTCAAAAGGGTCATTTAATAAACCTGATGCAATCAATCCTGCTGGATGTGCTATATCTGCAAACACCACTGCGCCTATATCATCTGCGATAGCACGAATTCTTTTATAATTCCAATCACGGCTGTATGCAGATGCGCCACAAATAATCATCTTTGGTTTTTCTACCCGTGCTTTTGCTTCAAGCTGATCATAATCTACAATTCCATCTTTCGTAACTCCATAATGTAATGCCTGGTAAGTTTTACCACTGAAGTTTGCCGGACTGCCATGTGTAAGATGTCCACCCATACTAAGATCAAGTCCCAGAAATTTTTCACCCGGTTTCATGACTGCAAGAAACACAGCGCCATTTGCCTGCGCACCACTATGCGGTTGCACATTTGCCCAACTGCAATTGAATATTTTTTTTAAACGATCAATTGCTATTGTTTCTATTTCATCCACCACTTCGCAGCCGCCATAATATCTTTTGCCGGGATAACCTTCTGCATATTTATTGGTGGGTACTGTGCCCATCGCCTGCATTACCTGAAGTGAAGTAAAATTTTCTGATGCGATTAATTCTATTCCATTTCTCTGACGATCCAATTCTTTGCGGATGAGATCAAATATTGCTGTGTCTTTTTGCATACGAAATTTATAGGTTTATAGTGCTTAAGTTTTTTTGTTCACGAGTTCCATCGTTCACAAGTTCTAAAACCTAATCACTTTTCGATTCAATAAAGATTTGCAGATTTAAGAAACTTGTGAGCTTGAAAACTTTTAAACTCCTTGAACTGTTAATTTGCAAAAATAAGTGTGTATCAAATGTGAGGGTGAATGGTGAATAAGTTTTTGTTTATCAATAATTCCCTACTTTCACAGGCTTTTAAAACCAACATGAAGGCCATAATTCCAGTAGCTGGGGCAGGCACCAAGCTGCGTCCACATACTTACACTCAACCCAAGGCGCTGATTCCACTTGCAGGAAAAACAGTGCTCAGCATTATTATTGAACAGATAAAAGATGCAGGTATTACTGAAGTTATTTTTATTGTCGGTTATCTTGGCGATAAAATCAGGGATTATGTAAAACAAAAGCACCCCGATCTGAAAGCTCATTTTATTCATCAAACCGACAGGCAGGGTATTGGTCATGCTATTCGTATGACGAAAAATATTGTGAATAATGATGAAGTGTTTGTAATGCTTGGCGATACTATTTGTGAGTATGATATAAAAGCCGTGATGCAAAACCCCAACTCCATGCTGGGCGTACGTAAAGTAGATGACCCCCGTGATTTTGGGGTAGCTGAAATGGATGAGGACGGTGTAATTACTCATGTAGTGGAAAAACCACAGATACCAAAAAGCAATATGGCGTTGGTGGGTCTGTATAAGATAAAAGAAACTGAACAAATGTTTCAGTGCTTAGAAACAAATGTAAAGCAGGGACTTCGAAGTCATGGCGAGTACAGCCTGACTGACGCTCTTGATTGTATGATAAAGCTGGGTGTAAAATTTCAAAGCTTTAAAGTAGAAAGTTGGTTCGACTGTGGTAAAAAAGAAACGCTGCTGGAATCCAACGCCACACTGTTGAAAAAATTTGGAAGTAATGTGAATGAAAAACATCATTTTGAAAACACGGTTTTCATACATCCGGTGAGCATCGGTCCCGGTTGCGATATTAAAAATTCCATCGTTGGCCCCAATGTTTCTATAGGGGAAAATACAACTATCAATTATTCCATCATCAAGCAATCTATTATTGGTTCTTATTCTAATTTGTTTGATATAGTGCTTGATAATTCTCTTATCGGCAGCGATACGGGCATCCGCGGCGAAACCCGGACATTGAATATTGGTGATAATACAGATATGGATCTCGGATAGTTCGGAGTCGTGAGTCTGGAGTCATTAGTTATCTTTACTCCTGACTAACGACTCCAGACTCATGACTCATTTTTCCAATAGAATAACTCAGCTTTTTGGAATTGAATACCCCATCATACAAGCCGGTATGATTTGGGCAAGCGGCTGGCGGCTGGCAAGTGCAGTGAGCAATGCAGGTGGACTCAGTATGATAGGCAGCGGATCGATGTACCCCGATGTCTTGAAAGAACATATTCGAAAATGTAAAGCAGCAACTTCCCGTCCCTTTGGTATAAACGTACCCTTAATGTACCCCGGTATTGACAAGCATATTCAGATAATAATTGAAGAAGGAGTAAAAATTGTTTTTACCAGCGCCGGAAATCCTAAAACATGGACAACTGTATTAAAAGAAAAAGGTATTACTGTAGTTCATGTTATCAGTTCTTCAAAATTTGCAAAGAAAGCTGAAGAAGCAGGTTGCGATGCAGTGGTTGCCGAAGGCTTTGAAGCAGGCGGACATAATGGAAGAGAAGAAACAACAACTATAGTATTGATTCCTGCTGTTGTTGATGCTGTAAAAATTCCTGTGATAGCTGCTGGGGGTATTGCTACCGGAAGACAAATGCTTGCAGCCATGATATTGGGAGCAGAAGCTGTACAGATAGGAAGCCGTTTTGTTGCCAGCGATGAAGCATCATCACATTTAAATTTTAAAAATGCTGTAATTAATAGTGGAGAAGGCGATACAATTTTAACGATGAAACAACTTACTCCTGTAAGACTTATTAAAAATAATTTTTTTAAATCTATACAGGAAGCAGAATTAAAAGGCGCCAGTGTGGATGAAATGAAAAATTTATTGGGAAAAGCCAGGGCTAAAAAAGGAATGTTTGAAGGTGATTTGGATGAAGGTGAACTGGAAATTGGGCAAGTAAGTGCAAACATTAAAACTATTTTACCAGCGGCAAAAATTGTAGATGAACTGTGGCAGCAGTTTAAAGATGCTTTGGCAGATCCATTGAAAAAGGTTTAAATTTGAAATTGGTTGTGATAGCTGCGATGTGAAATTGGATTCAACGATTAAATTCCCGTCACATGAAACAGAAAATTCTCCTGTTGACTTTCATCTGTATCACCGGATGTATTCAATCTAAAGCCGGGAAAATTGATCCGGTAAAACCGGGTAAAAGTATAAACGAAGTGGCCGGCAGTGTTATTGATGGCGAAACCAAAAAGCCATTGAAAGAAGTAACGGTTACAGCATACTTAGTTTCCAAAAAAGAAAAATTTGTTTTAACTGATGAACTCGGCAAGTTTGATTTTGACGAATTAAAATCGGGTATTTACAAACTTGTTTTTGAAAAAGAAGGCTATAGAAAAATTACAAAAGATAAAATCTCCATTAAAGCAGATGAAACTTTCCAGATGCGGATTGAAATGCTGGAAGAAAGTGATTTTGATCTGATGCCTTCGCCATTTCACTTTATAGATACTAAATAAAAAAATATTTATTTCATACAACCGGGATGTATGCTGTACATCCCGGTTTTTTTGCTAAGGCATGAATCAATAAATTTTATTAGGAACCAATAAAAAAAACCGCAGCTATTTGCTACGGTTCTTTTTTCAGGTTATAGTTGGTTTTGGAATTAAATCAGGCAGTAGCCTAATCAATATCTATATTAAAATCATCATCAGATTTTTTGATGTTGAATTTTTTATGCTTTTCAAGAAAACTGCGGTATTTATTATAAACTTCGGGGGAAACTTTTTTATCATTTATTGTCAGCTCACCATCTTTATGTTTAATGTTATAGCCATCCTTTCTTTTCATCAGCCCGTCTTTTTCCAGGCCATCCACAAATTCATTGTACTCTTTCATTTCAGTTTTAGCTTTTTCAATTTCTACTTTGGCTTTATCCAGCGACTTTTCTACTTCAGGTCCAATCTTATTTAATTCCGCTTCTATCTTTTTCATATCAATATCCAGTTTCTTCATCTCCTGGTTAATTTGAGACTGCATTTTATCCAAGTCAATTTTTGCGATGGAGGCATCTACCTCTTTTTGAATTTTTTGAAAATCCAGTTTTTTCATTTCCTGGTTAATTTCAGATTGCATTTTGTTCCAGTCAATTTTTGCGATTGAAGCATCTACTTCAATTCTTATTTTTTCAAAATCAATTTCCTTCATGGCTTTATCAATTTCCATCCGGATTTTATCTCCGTCAATTTTTTTCATGGCTTCGGCAATTTCCCTCCTTATTTTTTCCATTTCCACTTTCAAATCCACCTCGTTAAGTTCATCTAACACATCATCCAGGTCACGAATCTTTTTTTCTTTGTTTTGTTTTTTAGGAATGGTGTCTGTTACATGTTGTTGGTCATCCAAAAACGGAGCAGGCTGCTTAAAGTCCCACGAAGCAAGAAAGAAAACTGATGTGACGGCAATTGCCGCAACAACCAATTTAATGCTGAGATTTCTCTGGTTGGTCATAAAAAATAGTTTTAAATGAAATATTTTATTTGACGATACTTGATTTCAAATATACGATTGATTTCGTACAAAGTTACATTGGTAATTGAAAAAAGAAAATTTTAACAAAAAAGCCGCTCCTTATTTTGGAACGGCTTTTATTAAATATAAAGAATATCAGGAGCGGCGAATCCATTTAATCATTTCTTTCCAGCTTGCTTTTTTACCATACATTAAAATACCGGTACGATAAACCTTGCCGGCAAACCAGGTGGTGAAAATAAAACCTGCAATAAGTGATGCCATTGATAACGCTATCTGCCAGAAGGGAGGAGATGAAGTAATTCTTGACATCATAACTATTGGCGAGCTAAATGGAATAATACTTGCCCAAACCATTATTTGGCTATCGGGAGTTTGAATATTACTGATCATAATGATGAAAGAAAAAATTATCGGCATCATTATCGGGAGCATCAGTGATTGTGCTTCCTGGGGATCTTCATTTATTACACTGCCTACTGCTGCAAACATAGACGAATAAAAAAAGTAACCGCCAATAAAATAAAATAAAAACATACCAAGAATAAGCGGCCAGTTTAATGATGATAGATTGGCAAGTGCTTTTGCCGCATCACTATACTGGGCAACATTTGCTGTCATCACACCGGGATTATTTTGTATCTGCTGTACCTGCGCCATCATATCCGAAGGCAAAAAAGATACAGCCGTAAATGAAATAATAGTGATAAGGATTATCCATAATAAAAGCTGGGTAAGGCCAACGGCACCGATACCCAGAATTTTTCCCATCATCAGTTGAAATGGTTTTACACTGCTTACAATCACTTCGGCTATACGGTTTGTTTTTTCTTCCATCACACCCCGCATTACCATGGCGCCGAAAATAAACATAGTCATATAAATAAGGATACCACTGAACATTCCTATAGCAGAATTAATACCTGAGTTAACATTCTTATTTTTTTCATCGGTATTGTCAATTGAATAATAGGAAGACGATGCAGCATTTATCGAATCAACTTCATTAACAGTTATATTTTTTTCTAATAATTTTTCACTTACATAAGCGCTGTTCAGCCTGTTTTTTATCCGCTCCATCGTTTCAGGTGAAGCAGCCTTTACTGTTTTCAATAACATGGCTTTACCAAGTGTATCTACAGAAAACAAATAACCATCAAATCCTTTGTCATTAAAATTGCTGGTATCCACACCTGCATTGAATACAAATTCCATTTTTGATGAATCGCTTTTTAAAAACTTTGCAAGCACTCCTTTTTTATCTTCTACTGCAATTCGTTTTTTGTTATCGCCTCCTGATTTGGCAGAAATGAATACGGCGCCAACAATGAATATTACGATCACCAAAGGCAATAAAATCGTTGTAAGCAAAAATGTTTTATTTCTTACTCTTGTTATGTACTCTCTTTTTATTATTAACCAGATCTTATTCATACAAAAAGTTTATGCAGTTATGGGTTCAAATTGACGGCTAAGCGCAGTACCTTCCACCAGTTTAATAAATATATCATTCAGCGAAGGAAGTATTTCATTAAAGGAGCTGATACTGGATCCTTGTTGTAAAAAATAATTCAGCACATCATTGGGTTTGTTGCCTTCTTTAATCTTTACAATCAATGAATGTTCTTTTGTTCCCACTACTTCAAATGGGGCATGGCCGTTGGTGGCTGGTATAGTTTCAAGCCCGATGCTGAAAAGATTTTCTTTGAAATCATTTTTTACCTGTTTTACTGAGCCATCAAGTATTTTCTTTCCTTTATTTACAAGCACAATATGGTTGCATATTTCTTCTACCTGCTCCATTCGGTGCGTACTGAAAATGACGGTGGAGCCTTTTTGTGATAAATTAAAAATTTCTTCCTTAATTAAATTGCTGTTTACCGGGTCAAGGCCGCTGAAGGGTTCGTCAAGAATGATCAGTTTGGGTTCGTGTAAAACAGTGGTTACAAACTGTAGCTTCTGGCTCATACCTTTTGAAAGGTCTTCTACTTTTTTATTCCACCAGCTTTCCATTTCAAATTTTATAAACCACTCTTTAATTTTAGTCATTGCATCACTGCGTTTCAGGCCTTTTAGTTGTGCCAGGTACAATGCCTGTTCACCAATTTTCATTTTTTTATAAAGACCACGTTCTTCCGGCATGTAGCCAATATGAATGACATCGTTTACAGGATCAAATTTTTTTCCGTCGAAAATAATATTTCCACTATCTGGATAAAAAATACCTGTTATCATTCTTATCAAAGTTGTTTTGCCTGCCCCATTTGGCCCCAGCAATCCAAAGATGCTTCCTTTGTCAGCCGAAAAACTGATATCGTCAACAGCTTTTTGTGCGGCAAAATATTTTTTAAGATTCTGAAGTTCCAGTATGGGCATAAATAATTAATTGTGCGGCAAAAATAACAGAGAAGATAGTTCTGCCAATTTTTTTTATGAAATGATATTTGAATGGTATAAAATGAGTAGGCGGTTGATGAAATCAGACTTTATTTTTATGTGCATTTAAGGGATTAATTTATTAACAGCCATCGCAGCACAATTCTCCCCATCCATGGCAGCGCTTACAATACCACCTGCATAGCCTGCACCTTCGCCACAGGGATAAAGATTTTTTATTTGCGGATGGTTCAGTGTTTCATTATTTCTTGGAATACGAACAGGAGATGAGGTTCTTGATTCTGTTGCCACCACAACCGCTTCGTTTGTAAAATAGCCACGCATTTTTTTGCCAAACTCCTTAAATGCTTCCATTAACCGGGTATTAATAAAAGGTGGAAGAATTTCTTTTAATCCAACAGAGTTTATTCCGGGCAAATAAGAACAGGTTGGTAAGGATGATGACTCTTTGTTTTCTGTAAAATCAACTAAACGTTGGGCGGGAGCTACAAACTTGCCACCACCGGCAATAAAAGATTTATGTTCCACCTGTTGTTGAAAATACATGCCGGCCAATGCGCCATATTTATTAAAATCCCGAATATCTTTTTCTTCTACTGAAACAACTATACCACTGTTTGCATAAGGATTATTTCTTTTGGATGGCGACCAGCCATTTACTACTAATTCACCTGCATTGGTAGCAGCCGGTGCAATGATGCCACCCGGGCACATGCAAAAAGAAAAAACTCCTTTGCCATTTACCTGCTGTATCAGGCTGTAAGATGCTGGCGGCAAAAATTCATCCCTCGCTGCACAATGATATTGTACAGAATCAATCAACGACTGCGGGTGCTCTACCCTTACACCAAGAGCAAATGGTTTGAATTCTATTAATATTTTTTTTGCATGTAAAAGCTGAAAAATATCCCTTGCCGAATGACCCGTGGCAAGAATAACAGCATCACCTTCAATTATAGTACCATCTGCTGTCTTTACTTTTTTAATAAAATCATTCTCAATAATAAAATCAACTAATTTTTTTTCAAATAAAATTTCTCCTCCGCTTGCAATAATTTTTTCCCTGATGGTTGTAATTATTTGCGGCAGTTTGTTGGTGCCAATATGGGGATGGGCTTCAAAAAGAATATTTTCTTCAGCGCCAAAATGAACAAGAAGATTTAGAATCCTGTTTACATCCCCACGTTTTGTACTGCGGGTATAAAGTTTACCATCGCTGTATGTGCCGGCGCCACCTTCGCCAAAGCAATAATTACTTTCGGGATTAATGATTCCTTCTTTATTTAATATAGCCAAATCCCTTCTTCTTGCTTTTACATCTTTGCCTCTTTCAAGGATGATGGGCCTGATGCCTTTTTCAATTAAATGCATGGCTGCAAATAATCCAGCCGGGCCTGCGCCAATAATTATTATCCGTTTATTTGATTTGGAAACATCGGGGAAATTAAATGTTTGCAATTTCCGTTTGTAAAATGGTTCATCAATAAATACATCGAGAGTAATATTTATATAAACCTGGCGGCTCCGTGCATCAATAGATTTTTTTAAAATAGAAAAACCGGTAACAGAAGAAATGTTTTTACCTGATTCGGCTGCAATTATTTTTTTAAGAAATCCTTCATCAGCAGATTCGGAAGGTTTCAACCGGAGAGTTAATTGCTTTTTCATTCGTGCCGGCCGGATGTTTATTCCGGAACAGGAACCACAAAGATGGTGATTTATTAAATAAAAAAAGCTGTCTGCATCTGCAAACAGCTTTTCAAAAATTTATTATAAAGATTTTAGTATGAAAGTTTCAGTTCCACTCTTCTGTTAAGCGATCTTCCCTCTTTGGTATTATTATCAGCCACAGGATTTGATTCGCCATAACCGGTAGCAGTAAGACGGCTTGCATCAATACCCTTGCTTGCAAGATAATCTTTTACAGTATTCACCCTGTTTTCACTCAGCTTTTGGTTGTAATCGTCAGTACCTGTATTATCAGTATGTCCGCCAATTGCCAATTTGTATGCAGGATTATCATTAAGAATTTGAACTAACTCAGTTAAAGGACCGAAAGAAACATTTTGAAGTTTTGCGCTATTGATTTCAAAATAAATACTGCGGGCAATAATATTTGTTTTTTCAATTATACTTTCTTTTATTTCGGGACATCCCTTGTTAGCAGCTGTTCCAATTACATCAGGGCAGCCATCAACTGCATCCAATACGCCGTCATTATCCCTGTCCACAATCGGGCAACCATCATTTTTTGTAGAACCCGGCTCATCAGGGCAACGATCTTTATTATCAGTCACACCATCTTTATCACGGTCAGGATATGGGCAGCCATCCAGTTCTGGATAACCCGGCATTTCCGGACATTTATCTTTATCATCATACACACCATCTTTATCAGTATCCGGTACAGGGCATCCTGCGTATTTTGCAACACCCGGCACAGTTGGGCAATTATCTTTCAAATCCAGAGTACCATCTCCATCAGAATCTTTTTCTTCAGGAGCTACTACTACAGGCGGCGGCGGTGGTTCTACCCAGGGTTTTGCTTTATGAAATCTTAAACCAAGTGTAAGTTGAAAACCGCGGTTATTTGTAGATACGGTTCCTATTTGATAAATTTTTCTGAACCCATGCATGTAGCGGCCATTAATTACAACATGTTTCCAGGGCCACCACTCAGCACCCCATGTAGCCAGGGCATCTATTGTTTCCATTGAATTTGTAATATCAAATTTGCCAATATCATTTGATTCTTTACCATAAATAATAACATCGACCTGCGGGCCGGCAAAAACGCCAAGTTTTTTTGTAAGCTGGTATTTAAAAAGTACCGGCAGAGAAAAATAATTGAACCGGAGGTTTTGTTTCTGATCATAATCATCCCTTATGTCGCCGCCCATAGAAGAATAAAGGAATTCAGGTTGAATTGAAAAAGGCTTTTTCTTACAGGGAAAATTGACAAAAGCACCGGCAACAAAACCAGAACGTAAGTTAGAGTTTAGCAGACCCGATCCTATTCCGTCTAATTTCAGTTTGGAAAAATTCATTCCGGCTTTAATACCAAAAGATGGCTTTTTTTTATCAGATGACGGGCTTTGTGCAGAAATCATAAGGCACAGAAAAAATACATTAGTTATTAGTAGTACAATTTTTCTCATAGCAGTGTAAATTAGGTGCCCTAAAGTAAGGATAAATCCAAATACAATCAAGAAAGTTTTTTTATTACTTCGATTCTGAATTTTTATTTCTGAGAAAATGAAAATCATTCATCAATTCTTTGTTTTGATTGTAAAATATCTATACCTTGAAAACTCCTCCTGACTACCATGAGAAAGATTTCTTACCTGCCCGTAATTTTCAGTTTCATTTTTGTTGCTTCCTGCAACCCGTCATACTATACTGCTTCAGTTCAATATAGTCAATACAAGGTTCAGCAATCCGCTAATACGAATACACCTGTATTAAATCTTTTACAACCTTACAGTGACAGTATTAATAAAAGTATGAATGATGTATTGGGTGAAAACGAAACCTTGCTGGAAAAAAAACCGGGTAACTGCACCTTGGGATATTTTATGACGGATGCTTTCTTATATATGGCCAGACAAAAATTCAATACAACGGTTGATGTGGCTTTTATCAATCACGGAGGCATCCGGTTGAATGAAATGCCTGCTGGAAAAATTTCGAGAGGAAAACTTTTTGAACTGATGCCATTTGACAATTTGCTGTTATTGCAAAAAATGAAAGGGTTAATTCTAAAACAAATTCTGGATACGCTTGCCCCTGATGGCGTCATCAACCAGGCAGGATTGACCATTCGTATTTCAAATAAAAAAGTAAAAGAAATAATAGTGGGAGATCTGCCACTTGATGAAAATAAAGAGTATGTAATTGCAAATTCTGATTATAGTATTGGTAACTCTGCCCTGGTGCGTAATATACCATCGCAGAACCGGGGCTACACACAAAGAGATGCGCTGATTGATTATGTAAAAATATTAACGCAGCAGGGTAAAAAAATTGTTGTTGAAAAAGTTAACCGGGTTGTTTATGCTGAATAGAAGAAAATTTATATCGCAATCTGCTTTTGCTGCCGGGGCATTGCTTACCCATTCATCTTTATTAGTGGAGATGATGAGCAGTGCGTCAGCCTACCGGCTTACCATTTTGCATACTAATGATGTGCATAGCCGCATCGATCCATTTCCTATGGATGGCGGCAGAAACCAGGGATTGGGTGGGGTAGCGGCCCGTGCAGAAATAATAGAAAAAATACGAACTGAAGAAGAACATGTTTTATTATTGGATGCAGGAGATATATTTCAGGGTACTCCTTATTTTAATTTATACAAAGGCGAACCGGAAATAAAAGCCATGACGGCCATGAAGTATGAAGCAACCACAATCGGCAATCATGATTTTGATGCCGGGCTGGAAAACCTGGCAAACCAATTGACAAGGCATGCAAAATTCCCAATGCTTGTAAGTAACTACGATTTCACCGGCACACCCATGGAATATAAATACGAGCCGTACAGAGTTTTTAAAAAAGGCAAACTGAAAATAGGTGTATTTGGCCTTGGCATAGAAATGACTGGACTAATAGCAGAAAACCTGATTGCAGGCACAAAATATCTTGATCCTGTGCAAGCCGCAAATGAAATGGCTTTTAAATTGAAGAAAGAAAAAGATTGCGATTTCGTTATCTGCCTTTCCCATCTTGGTTATCAATACCGGGAGAACAAAGTGAGTGATATTACTTTAGCCGCAGCATCAGAAAATATTGATTTTATTATTGGCGGGCATACACATACTTTTTTAGATGCCCCCGTAATCAAAAAAAATAAAAAAGGGGAAGATGTAATTGTAAACCAGGTGGGGTTTGCGGGTATAAATCTTGGCAGGCTTGACTTTGATTTTTCAAAAAGCACAAAGAAAAAATTTACAAACGCCAAAGCCATAACAATTATAAAAAAAACTGACCAATAAAAATTTTTTATTAGAAAAGAATTATAGATATTCGTTCCCCTGTGGATAATTATTTTTTGATTTGTGTGCGGTAAATTTCTGTGAAAACAAAAACTGAATATTCTTAACCCGATATAAATTACTTACTAACTGATGGAGAAGAATGCTGAAAAAATCTGGATCAATTGTTTAAAGATCATCAAAGACATTGTGGAATGGCAGCATTACAAAACATGGTTTGAACCCATCAAACCCGTATCAATAAAAAATAATATTCTCGTCATTCAGGTGCCCAGCCAATTCTTTTTTGAATATCTTGAAGAACATTATGTAAATTTATTGGCGAAGACGCTGAAAAGAGAGTTAGGTAAAGAAGGCCGCCTCGAATACCGCATCATGGTGGACAGTGGAAATAAGAATGTACAACCCGTGATGATGGATGTTCCCGGACATGGTTATAAAATGTATTCAAACAACGAAATGGATTTCCCCCTCATCATAAACAACCCGGTAAAAAACCCTTTTGTAATTCCGGGTTTGAAAAAAGTACAGATAGATCCGCAACTGAATCCGATTTATCTTTTTGATTCTTTTATTGAAGGTGAATGTAACCGGGTAGCACGCCGTGCAGGAAAAACAGTGGCCGATAAACCGGGCGCCAATTCTTTTAACCCATTAGTATTATACGGTGGTGTGGGTTTGGGAAAAACCCATTTGGCACAGGCAATAGGCAATGAAGTAAAACGATCTCACCCCACTAAAGTAGTGCTGTATGTAAGCTCAGAAAAATTCATCAACCAGTTTATGGATCATAGCCGCAACAATGCGATTAATGATTTCATTCATTTTTACCAGTTGATTGATGTATTAATAATAGATGATGTACAGTTTTTTGCAAAAGCAGAAAAAAGCCAGGATGCCTTGTTTGCCATTTTCAATCACCTGCATCAGTCCGGCAAGCAATTAGTATTAACTACAGATAAGCCACCAAAAGATTTGGAAGGCGTACAGGAAAGATTGCTGAGCCGTTTCCGCTGGGGCCTGAGCGCCGACCTGCAGGTGCCGGATTATGAAACCAGGATAGAAATATTAGAAAGGAAGATGAAGAATGACGGATTGGAAATGCCAAAGGAAGTAGTGAAATACATTGCATATAATATAAATAACAATATTCGTGAACTGGAAGGCGCATTAATATCATTGCTTGCCCAGTCGTCATTGAACAGGAGAGAGATTGATCTTGATCTTGCCAAAAAAGTGCTGCGCAATTTTGTAAAATCATCCAGTAAAGAAATCACCATTGATACTATTCAGAAAATGGTTTGCGATTTCTTTGATGTGCCTTACGATAAACTATTACAAAAAACAAGAAAGCGGGAAATAGTTCAGGCAAGGCAGATAACCATGTACCTCGCCAAGGCATTCACAAAAAATTCTTTAAAAACAATCGGCGAGCATTTTGGGGGTCGCGACCATACTACTGTAATTCACTC
>JANOJO010000428.1:0-8183 GCA_031418795.1 Bacteroidota bacterium
AGAGTATTTCTTTCACCTTCCCCGCTTTTCTCCTGAAATTGAAAAATCATTTCATTTACTTCTTCCTGGCATTGGTAAGCTTTATCCTTTGGAAAATTTTGGCGTTAAAAGTCTTTCTGTATTATTAATAATAATTATCACTTTTATTAATTACCGGAGTTTAAAAGCGGGTGGAGCAGTACAGGTATTATCAACTATATTAAAAGTCGGCGCATTGCTGGTGCTGGTTTTTTTTATTTTTTTTTCCGGTAAAGGATCATTTCAGAATTTTATTACTGCTTCTGCAGGCAGGGATACTTCATTTGCTGCCACCATTACCGGGTTTATAGCTGCTACTTCCGGCGCCCTGGCTGCCTATGATGGCTGGAACAATCTTGGCTTTGTGGCGGGTGAAATAAAAAATCCAAAAAGAAATATTCCACGGGGGCTTATCATTGGTCTTTTGGTTTGTATGCTTATGTATGTTCTCACCAGTCAGGCTTATTTATATGTATTGCCAATTGACGAAATGAAAAATTCTGCACTGGTAGCTTCAGATGCATTGGCAGTGGTGATGGGAGTTGCCGGCGGCGGTTTGATTGCTTTGATGGTAATGACTTCAACACTTGGAGCCGTGAATGGTAATGCCATGCCATGTGCAAGGGTAACTTTTGCCATGGGTGAACAGAAAGTTTTTTCTCCCTGGGCCGGTAAGGTTCATACAAAATTCAAAACACCCGGCAATGCTCTCTGGCTGCAATGTATCTGGACTTGTCTGTTTGTTTTCTCAGGTTCTTTTGATATGCTTACAGATATGTTTGTTTTTATCACATGGATTTTTTATGGTTTTTCCGCTTATGGTATTTTTATTTTAAGAAAAAAAATGCCGGATGCCGAACGGCCATACAAAGTCTGGGGTTACCCGGTTATTCCGATGATTTTTATTTTTTTTGCTGCATTCTATTTTGTAGTTACACTTTACACGGACATAAATAATTACCTGTCAGGAAAAACTGAATTTATCAATTCCGTGTACGGGCTTGCTCTAACGCTTGCCGGCATACCAGTTTATTGGTATTACCGGAAAAAAATGAATAAAAAATCAATGGATAATTCTTGACATTAATTTCTCTTTTATCTACTTTAGTAATACGAACCTTTAGTCCGATCCTACTATTCCCGTTAATCCTGCCGGGAAACACTGTATCCAGGCCGGCAGGTATCCCGAAAAAACGGGATTCGGGTTAATCCAAGACTATCATTCGAAAGAAATTAAGATCCCTGGCAGAAGTGTCAGGGTTTTCTTTTTTATTTCAGAAAGCAATTGAATGTATTTTTACGGTCAATAATTTTTATTATGCGTTTTATGAAATGGATAGGGTTGATGGCGGTTATCCTTTTGGTTGTTTCATGTTTTTTGCCCTGGGTTATTTTTGATTCACTCAAAATAACCGTCAGTGGTATGGGATCAAACGGTACTGATTTTTTTGGTAAACCAGGTTTTGGCAATTTTGTATTAAGTTTTTTCTTTATCATTTTTCATTTCATCTCTAAAATATGGGCAAAAAGATGGAACCTGCTTATTGTAGCATTGAATTTAGCTTGGGTTGTCAGAAATTATTTTATTATTTCCACCTGCCGTGATGGTGAATGTCCGGAAAAACAAATTGGATTATATCTTGTCCTGGTTGCTTCTTTGCTCATGCTTATTTCAGCTTTGTTTCCTGACGTAAAATTGACCGAAGAAAAAAAGAATTAATTAATCAAGTATCTTCAAACTCTTAGCAATTATTTCCAAACATTCCATTATCTGCTTTTTTGTAATTATAAGTGGCGGAGCAAAACGAATTTTATCACCATGCGTTGGTTTGGCAAGCAATCCATTTTCTTTTAATGCCATGCATAATTCCCATGCTGCCTCTTTGTTATGATGTTTGATTACTATTGCATTCAGCAAACCCTTACCTCTTATAATTTCAATATGTGGTGAATTCAGATTTTTCAATTCTTTTCTTAATAACTTACCCATAGCTTCTGCATTCTCTGCCATCTTTTCATCTTTCAATACCTGCAATGCAGTGATGGCAACTTTGGCCGCAAGCGGATTGCCTCCGTATGTGCTTCCATGTTCGCCTGGTTTTATCGTCATCATTATTTCATCATCAGCTAACACAGCGCTTACAGGCATCATTCCACCACTCAATGCTTTTCCTAATAATAAAATATCTGGGCGAACATTTTCATGATCACATGCCAGCATTTTTCCTGTTCTTGCTAAACCGGTTTGTATTTCATCGGCAATAAAAAGAACATTGGCTTCTTCGCACAACGCTTTTGCTTTTGATAAATAGTTATCATCCGGTACAAATACACCAGCCTCGCCTTGTATTGGTTCTACCAAAAATCCCGCAACATCTTTATCATTCAATGTATTTTCCAGTGCAGTTAAATCGTTGTACGGAATTGCTATAAAGCCCGGCATGTATGGCCCGAAATTTTTTCTTGCCTGCGGGTCGCTGCTGAAAGAAATAACTGTTGTGGTTCTGCCATGAAAATTCCCTTCACATACAATTATTTTAGCATTACCTTCTTTAATACCTTTTTCCTGGTAGGCCCATTTGCGGCAAAGTTTTATTCCGGTTTCTACTGCTTCCACACCGGTATTCATGGGCAATACTTTATCATAACCAAAATATTTCGTTATGAATTTTTCAAATTCACCAAGCTGGTTATTATAAAAAGCACGACTGGTCAATGTAATTTTTTTTGATTGTTCAATAAAAGATTCTACAATCTTTGGATGACAATGACCCTGGTTGACGGCGGAATAACCGCTTAGAAAATCATAATAACGTTTTCCATCCACATCCCAAACAAAAACACCTTCGCCTTTTTCAAGTACTACAGGCAGGGGATGATAATTATGTGCGCCGTATTTTTCTTCCAACTCTAAATAGTATTGAGTCTTTTCTGACAGATTGATTATTGTTTCCATAAAAAAATAAATTAAAATAAAGTAATCGAATAATAGGTATGCTGGAGAACCCCCTTTAGGGGGCAGGGGGTGTCTTATCCTCGATGGTTGAGTAAATCGAGATTCTGCTTAAGAAAGAATGATATGTAAATATTCTGTTGGATAATCCGAATTTTGATGCAAGATAAGCAAAGTAGTTTTAGAAGGCAAATGAGAAAAGAAACAGTAGTAGTACAGTTTGAATTTATTTTAAAATCATCAATATGTCGGAGTCTTGTCATGTTGAGCCTGAATAATTTTGATGCTTGATTAATAGTAAACTAAGGCGAAACATCTCAAACACTAACAAAAGAAAACATGTTTATTCACAACAGGCATTTATATTTTGTTAACATAGTTACTAACCCCGAAAGGAATGTCTTGTATATAGGAGTTACGAACAACCTTGAAGCAAGATTAGGCGAACATTATTTCAATAAAGGAAATCCAAAAACATTTGCAGGAAAATATTATTGCTATAATTTAATTTACTTTGAAGAGTTTCAATATATAAATGAAGCAATAAGGAGAGAAAAAGAATTGAAAGGATGGAACAGGATGAAAAAAGAAAATCTTATTAAAACAAAAAATCCTGATTGGTTTATTTTGAATAATAAAGTATGTATTCATTGGCCACCTAAAGGAAAACCAACAAGATTTTGATTTGCTTTATTAAAGTAGTCTCTGAGATGCCTCATTGAGATTATTTAAATTCAAATGTTTGTTTATTTTCGATTCGGCATGACAAGAGTCATTGTTATTGAAGATATTATTCGCAGTCAGAACAAAAAAATAATTAACTATGGCTTATACAATTCCATCCGGCACAAAAATCGGACATGTACATCTGAAAGTTAGTGACCTGGAAAAGTCTTTAAAATTTTACCGTGATCTTTTGGGTTTTGAATTACAACAGTATTATGGCGACAGCGCAGCATTTATTTCAGCCGGCGGTTATCATCATCATATCGGATTAAATACATGGCACAGTAAAAATGGCGGACCCGCACCTTTAAATACTGCCGGGCTTTATCATACAGCAATTGTATACCCCACAAGAAAAGATTTGGCGTTAGCATTAAAAAAAATATTAGAGGCAAACTATCCACTTACCGGCGCATCTGACCATGGCGTATCAGAAGCTATTTATTTAAATGACCCTGACAAAAATGGTGTGGAGTTATATTGGGATAAACCCAAAGAAGAGTGGCCGGTAGATAAAGATGGAAAATTACAAATGGGTACTGAGGCGCTTGATTTAAATGCTTTATTAAAACTGGCAGATTGATTCTTTTACAAAATAATTTTCAGGAAATGAAATGGAAATATTTTTTTCTTTTTCAAAAATTCCAAACACCGCCGAACCACTGCCTGTCATGGATGAATAAACAGCCCCCATATTATAAAGGTTGTCTTTAATTTTTTTTATTTCAGGGTATTGTGAAAAAACAGGTTCTTCAAAATCATTTTTCAATTCTTCTTTCCAGGTTGAGTTGGGTTGCTGAATAATTTCTTTTATTGAATTCAAAGGAAATGATGGTTTGATTTTTGAAAAAGCCCATGCTGTATTAATATGAATCCCGGGGTGAACAAGAACTATTTTATAACCCTTCAGATTCAAATTAATTTCTTCAAGAATTTCACCACGGCCCGTAGCAAAACAGGGTTTATTTAAAATAAAAAATGGACAGTCGCTGCCAAGTTGTTCTGCATATTTAAGCAAATCATAATCTGAAATATGCAAATTGAATTTATCATTAATTAGTTTCAACATAAATGCTCCATCAGCGCTACCACCACCCAGCCCTGCACCCATAGGAATTGTTTTGTGCAAATGAATTTTTACCTGAGGTAAATCAGGAAAATCTTTTTTTAATAACTGATATGCTTTCACACAAAGATTATCAACAGCATTTCCGGCAACCGGCAAGCCACTTATGGTAAATTCTGTTTTTTCACTTTGAATTAATTCAACTGCATCTTCAATTAGCAGGGGATAAAAAACAGTTTCCAAATCATGAAAGCCATCATTGCGTTTTGCAATAATATTAAGGCCAAGATTTATTTTACAATTAGGAAAAGCTATCATCTGGTGGGTTCAACAATTATTAATTGTTAATTATTAATTCTTAATTCTCCATAGTTAATATGAGAAAATAAATGGAAAATCAATGTACGCTATTTCTTTCTCCGTTTATTAATTTCATCACGGATGGCAATGGCCCGTATATAATCTTCGTTTTCCAATACTTCATTCAGCAGGCTGTTGAGGTCTATCAGTGTCATTGTTTTCAAATCTTCATGGCCGGTACTTTCTTCCACTCTTATATCTTTTGTCTCTTTCGCTTTTTTCTTTTTACCGGTTGTTTCTTCCATCAGTATACCGGCGCTGTCAAGAATATTTTCGTAAGTATAAATTGGGCAACCAAAGCGAACAGCCAGTGCTAAAGCATCAGAAGTGCGGGAATCAATTTCCACTGTATCTTTTTCGGATGAACAAATAAGCTTTGAATAAAATATTCCTTCCTGCAAATCGCAGATGATTATTTCGTGAAGATCCAAATTGAATGCAACCATAAAATTTTTCATCAGGTCGTGGGTGAGTGGGCGGCTGGGTTGCATTTTTTCCAAAGCAACAGCAATAGCCTGCGCTTCAAAACCACCAATCACAATGGGCAGGCGGCGAAGTCCGTTTACTTCGCCCATCACTACAGCATAAGAATGTGTTTGCGTAATGCTGTGCGAAAGTGCTACTATTTCAAGTTCAATTTTCTTCATAAAATATGGTACGAAACTAAGGTTTTTTGGTTAATTGGATTATCAGTTAAGGAGGAATTTATTATGATTAACCACATTTAAAAAAGATTGGGTTGACTGAATAATCAATCAACCCAATTAGTTATTTAAGATAAAAAATTTAAACTACGCCTTTCAACTTCTTCACCGCTTCAATCATCTTCGGCAAAATTTCAAATGCATCGCCAACAATTCCATAATCGGCGGCTTTAAAAAATGGAGCCTCCGGATCTTTATTAATAACGACAATTACTTTACTTCTGTTTACACCGGCTAAGTGTTGTATAGCTCCTGAAATACCAATTGCAATGTATAAACCTGGAGCTATTGCAGTTCCGGTTTGACCCACATGTTCATTATGTGGCCGCCAATTTGCATCTGCTACCGGGCGGCTGCAGGCTGTTGCCGCATGTAAAAGTTTTGCAAGTTCCTCCACCATACCCCAGTTTTCGGGGCCTTTCATTCCACGGCCTGCACTTACTACCACATCAGCTTCAGTTAAAGAAACTTCACCACTTAATTTATTTACCGCAGTTATTTTTACTTTATCTGCATCAACAGTTACTTCAGTATTTATTATTTCTGCAGTTCCATCTCCGGCAATTGTTTGATAAGCATTTGGATTAAGTGCAATAATCTTTACATCCGTGTTCAAAGAAATATTTGCAAAAGCTTTTCCTGAAAAAACATTTTTCTTTACTGTAAAACCATTACTTGTATCGGGCAATGCCACTGCGCCGGAAACCAATCCGGCTTTCATTCTAACCGAAAGCCGGGGAGCAATTGCTTTTCCATCCACATTGTTTGAAAACACAATCAGCTTTGCGCCGGTTTGTGTTGCTACCTGAGCAATTATTTTTGTAAAAACCTGTGCATCTAAATGATTCAGGGATTCATTATTTACATGATGAATTTTTTTTACACCATATTTTCCAAGAGCAGCCAAATCATCTTTTGATGTACCAAGCACAATTCCTTCAGCAGAGGTTCCAAGCTGTTCTGCAATTTTAGCTCCGTAAGTTAAAGCTTCAAGCGATGCTTTTTTTACATGACCCTCAGCCGTGTCTATAAATATTAATACTGACATTTGAAAAGTTTATAATTTATTTTTTATCCCACGAAGCGTTTGCTCAGAAGGGTTTATAGTTTTTTGTTTAGTGAACCAGGTATTTAAAGAACTTAAAAAAAGAAAATTAAACATTGATCTAAATTCTCCGCCGCGGCGGAGACAGGAGTTTTAGATCGCTTTTGCTTCTTCTTTTAAAAGTCTTACTAATTCTTCTACATTATCAGGAGAAACCAATTTTACTCCGGCTTTTGCAGGTGGTAATTCAAAACTGGCAACAGTAGTTAAAGTATCGGTTGCAATAGGCTCTACTACTTTCAAAGGCTTTGTTCTTGCAGCCATTATACCTCTCATATTTGGTATGCGTTGTTCCGCCACACCTTTTTGGCAACTAACCACTGCTGGCAAATCTACTTCACATATTTCTTCACCACCTTCAATTTCTCTTGTCACGGTTGCTTTGTTACCCGCTGCATCAAATTTTGTTGCTAAAGAAATATAGGGAAGGTCTAAAAGTTCGGATACCATACCACCAATAGAAGAGCCATTGTAATCAATTGTTTCTTTGCCGGTAAAAATTAAATCATAACCACCTTGTTTTGCCAGTTCTGCAATTTGCGAAGCGATATAAAAACTATCGTGGCTCTCAGCATTTACCCTGATGGCTTCATCGCCGCCAAGCGCAAGGGCTTTGCGGATGATTGGATCAGCATCGCCACTGGCAACAGTAATAAGATGAATGATCGTTGAAGGATCTTTTTCTTTCAATTCAATAGCACGAACCAATGAATACCATTCATCGTAAGGATTGATGATCCATTGTACGCCATTGGTATCGAATTTCGTGTTGTTATCCGTGAAGGCTATTTTTGCTGTGGTATCAGGCGTTTTACTGATGCAAACTAAAATCTTCATTATAGAAATTTGAGATTTAAGAAATGGTTGTTTATGCAACTAAGGCAAAGATAGGGGAAGGCAATTAAAAATTAATAATTAACAATTAATAATTTTTGGATGGATAGAGTTGATAAAATAAAAACGATGCTTGTTGATAATCCTGAAGATAGTTTTTTGCAGCATGCACTTGCTTTGGAATATATTAAGCTGGGAAATGAAACTGAAGCAAGAAATTTATTTGAAACTTTATTAGAAAGAGAGCCGGGGTATATTGGCAGCTATTATCACCTTGCCAAATTGCTTGAGCGAATCTGTGAGACAGATAATGCAATTGAAATTTATGAAAAGGGAATGGAAGTAGCCAGGCAGGCTGGGGATAATCATTCATTGAGTGAGTTAAGGAGTGCTTACGAGGAATTAATTTTTTAAAAT
>JANOJO010000429.1:0-9680 GCA_031418795.1 Bacteroidota bacterium
ATTGTCAAAATGTATCTGTTGCCTCAGTTTTCATTTTTATATCCGGCAAATAAAATAATTTAATCTCTTTCATACATACTTAAGCGGTTTGACAGTGTTACAATTTCCTGTTGCATATCGCTAATACGTTTTAATAAATAAGTTATGGTTTCTATACCTTCCAGGTTAATATCCATTTCATATAAGCGTATTAACTTTTCTAATACAGGCAACTGGCTTGCAGAAATACATATTGTTTCTTCGATGCTGTTAATTTCTACAAGACCCGAATCTTTTAATGAATAAATAAAAGATTGCTCAATATTGTGATGAACACAAAATTCATGAACCGCTATCATTTCTTCTGTTTTCATATTAAAAAGTTGAATTGAGTTTTGATAATTGTTCAAAAAGTTCTTTTTGTTGTGCAGTTAGTTTGGCGGGTAGTTTTATTTCATACGTAACATAGAGATCGCCGGTTTCACTTTCTTTTTTATATAACGGAACACCTTTTCCTTTCAGCCGTATCCTGGTGCCATTTTGTGTTTCCGGATTTACTTTCAGTTTTATTTTACCACTAAGTGTATCTATTGTCGTTTCTCCACCCAACAGTGCCGTGTATAAATCAATAGAAGTGGTGGTAAACAAATTGTTTCCCGAACGTTTAAAAACTGGATGACTGGCAATGGAAAAAGTTATGTACAAATCACCCGGCGGTCCACCATTCACACCCGGTGCGCCAAATCCTTTTAATTTTATTATTTGTCCATTTTCTACACCTGCGGGAATGGTAATACGGATATTTTTACTATTTACAGTAAGCGTTTGCTGATGTGTTACCATTATTTCGGGCAAGCTGAGTTTCAGTTCGGCATTGTAATCCTGACCCCTGAATTTTGTTTGACGGCTGCGGCCCGATGCTCCAAACATAGATTCAAAAAAACTGGAAAAATCAGAATCCGGATCGCCTGAAAAAAATTGACCTCCTGTATTTTGTGATTGGCGTTGCGAATTTCGTTGCTGTTCAAATTGTTCAGCATGCTTCCAGTCTTTACCATACTGATCGTATTTTTTTCTTTTTTCCGGATCGCTTAATACTTCGTTGGCTTCATTGATTTGTTGAAATTTTTTATGTGCTTCTTTATCCCCGGGATTCAGATCCGGGTGAAATTTTCTTGCCAGTTTGCGGTAAGTTTTTTTTATTTCTTCCGCAGAAGCATTTTTGTCAACACCCAAAATCTTATAATAATCAATAAATTCCATGTAGTTCACTTTTTAGCGCAGCATGAATTTATTTTATGTTGTCTTCAGTTGCCGATTCGCCTTCTTCATCTTTTGATTTGTGGTAATCTTCATTGAGTTGCTTTTCAAATTTTTTTTCATCTTTTTGATTGCGTCGTACTAAAAAAACGATGAGCACAATAGCTGCAATACCAAAAAGAATCAGGAATGGCCAGTTCATATATTAAAGTTTGCATTAAAGTTAAATTGATTACCGGACATTGCAGGTTAAGTTTCGATATTGGCAGCGATAAACTATCTTCAGGAGAATCTGACAAACAATGCCGTCATTCTATCAACTTAATATAAAAGAAGTCTTTGATCAACTCAAAACATCTTCCTCAGGTTTGAAAAGTGAAGTGGTGCAGGATCTTCAAAAAAAATTTGGAGCCAATGCTTTACAGGAGGCTAAACAAAAAAGTAAATTATCTATACTGGTGTCTCAGTTCACCGATGTAATGATCATGATACTGGTGATTGCTGCTGTTATTTCATTTGTAGCCGGTGAGCATACAGATGCGATGGTAATTCTTGCCATCATCATTGGAAATGCCTGGATGGGATATTACCAGGAGTATAATGCAGAAAAATCGGTGAGGATGCTGAAAAAAATGTCGGCACAGTTTGCAATGGTGTTACGTAATGATAATCCTGCTAAAATAGAAGCTGAACTTCTGGTACCCGGTGATATTATTTTATTAGAAGCAGGAGATATTGTTCCTGCTGATGCAAGGTTGATTGAAGTACACTCTTTTAAAACAGATGAAGCATCACTTACCGGAGAAAGCCATTCGGTTGAAAAGAAAACGGATGCCATCAATGAACAAAACCTGGTTGCGGGAGATCAGCTTAATATGATCTTCAAAGGAACTATAGTAAGTAATGGTTCTGCCACGGCGGTAGTAACAATGATCGGCATGAATACTGAGTTAGGAAAAATAGCAGGCTTGCTGAAAGTTGAATCTCAAAAAACACCATTACAAAAACGGCTTGCTGTTTTTAGTAAGCAGCTTGCAATAATTGTTATACTCATCTGCCTGATAGTATTTGGTATTGGATTGTGGCGTGGCGAACCTTCATTCGTAATGTTTCTTACAGCCTTGTCGCTGGCAGTTGCTGCATTGCCAGAAGCACTTCCGGCAGTAATTACAATTGCACTTGCTCAAGGTGCCAGGCGAATGGTAAAACAAAATGCCTTAATGAGAAAATTGCCTGCTGTGGAAACTTTAGGTTCCGTTACTTATATCTGCAGCGATAAAACAGGAACGCTTACACAAAATAATATGACTGTGGAAAAACTGGAGGCAGCACCGGAGCAGGAAGAATTACTAAAGCATGCCATGATTTTAAATAACGAAGTAAAATTTTCGGAAGATGGTTTGCTGGGAGATTCCACAGAAACTGCATTGGTGGATCATGCTTTGGAAAAGGGACATACAAAAGAAGAATCGGATAAACAATTTCCTTTTGTATTAAAACTTCCTTTTGATTCGGAAAGAATGCGGATGAGTACTTTACATCAACAGGGAGATAAATGGATTTTATTTGTGAAAGGTGCCCCAATAAAAATGACAGAAGTAATGAGTGGAAAATACAAAGAACTAATTCCGGGCTGGCTTGATAAAAACCGTGAATGGGCTGCTGATGGTTTAAGGGTTTTGTTTTTTGGATATAAAATATTTGATCAAAATCCAGGTGAAATAAAAGCAGATGCTGAAACTGAATTGGATTTTCTTGGCATGACAGCTATGATAGATCCACCGAGGGAAGAAGTAATTGAAGCCATTAAGCAATGTAAAACTGCAGGTATCAAATCAGTAATGATTACCGGTGATCAGCCGCTTACTGCCAAAGCGATTGCAGAACGTTTGGGTTTGATTGAAAAAGGACACGAAGGAGTAAAGACCGGAGCTGATCTTGAAAAATTATCCATGGAAGCATTCAGTACCGAAGTAAAAAATACAATAGTGTATGCCCGTGTATCACCTGAGCAAAAATTAAATATTGTAAAAGCATTGCAAAGCAATGGAGAATTTGTAGCCATGACCGGCGATGGGGTGAATGATGCACCCTCATTGAAACAGTCTGATATTGGTGTGGCAATGGGTATAACAGGAACGGATGTATCCAAAGAAGCTGCAGATATGATTTTGCTGGATGATAATTTTGCAACCATTGTAAAAGCAATACGTGAAGGCAGAAGAATTTATGAAAACATCAGGAAATTTATTTTGTATGTACTTTCCTGCAACCTCGGTGAAATACTAACTATTTTTTTAGCACCAGTACTGGGTTTTGCAATTCCATTACTTCCTATTCATATTCTTTGGATCAATTTGGTGACAGATGGCTTGCCCGGATTGGCACTTGTAACTGAACCTGCCGAAAAAGATATTATGAACCGTGCCCCCAGACCACCTAAAGAAAATTTATTTGCTGGTGGATTGATTGCAAGAATAATACTAACAGGAATTATACTTACGGCTGCTGCTCTTTTTATTCAATGGTGGGCAGCGAACCAGGAATATGATATAAGGACTCAGCAAACTATGGTTTTCACTACACTTTGTTTTGTCCAATTGGGTAATGCATTATCGGTACGCTCTGTTTATCTTTCGCTTTTTTCTTCAGGAATTTTTGCAAACAAAGCTCTGTGGGGTGCAATTGTACTTACTGTCATTCTGCAATTGTTGATCGTTTATGTTCCTTTTTTACATCCCATTTTTAAAACAACCGCTTTAGGGTGGCTTGCAATGGCTGTTATTTTAATGGTTACAATTAGTTCTGTTCTTTGTATTGAATTTTTAAAGTATTTGAATAAAAGAAAATACTTTAAGTTACTTCGGAATCACTAAAATAATCTGCGTTAAGAAGAATCTTGTTCAGGTCAGTGTTTTCCCGATTTTTTATAAAAGGAAACTGTCTGCGTGGCGCAGGCAAAGCGGACAGGAAAACCCCGCTGATAGTAAATACCGTGTATAAAAAATTGGTTGCCTAATTAGAAATCTTCAATGGGCTGACTGGAAATTTTTCACCTTCAGCATTTACCCTCGATAATTTTCCGTTTTCAACCAGCAATGCTTCAGAATGTCCATCTGCATGATTCACATCGGTGTCAATCAGTTTGCCATCAAACAGTGAAGTGATATTATTGCTCACTACAGTATGACCGGTAGTTATATGACGGACACCATAAAACTCCAATGTGCTGTCGATTTGTGACATCTTTGCTCTTGCACTGGCTATGCCTTTATAGTAACCCCTGTACCAAAACGGACCAAAATCACTAAACAATATTTCCAGCCTTTTGTCGGGATAAACATAGGTGGAATCGGTATAAAACGGTCTTGACAGGTTATTGATTTCCTTTAGAGGCATTTGCAGATAGTTAACATTGGTAGAGATGCCGCCATGGGTAAAGAGGATATCACCAATTCGTTCTACCACATTTTTAGTGGCAAGCCACCGGCCAATTTCAGCATCGGGTCCAAACAATTGCATGTAATGCTTGTTCATCAGGGTTGCATGCTCAAAATAACGGCTATGAACATATCCGAGGTCGCCACTCATGTTCATGATTTCATGGTTTCCTAATATATAATGTACATAACCACCGGCAGCTTTTGCTTTTTCCTCCAGTGAATAAATGAGCCATAATACTTCCATTACCATTTTGCCCCTGTCAACAAAATCGCCAACAAATACCAGGTGACTTTTTTGAAATGTCCAATTGAAATTTTCATCAATTACACCATTGCCCTGCAACAATTTTCTGAGGCCGGTGAAGTTGCCTTCAATGTCCGATATCACCAGCATCTTCTTCACACCGTCATGTTCAGCATTCTCATTCGTAAGTTTTGATTTTAACCGGACACTAAAGGTTTTACCGGGTTTATCGGTATTCACTAAAAGGTTAATGTTGTCTTTTAATACAGCGGGCCTGCTATCTGTTCTTACAGATTTAATCTCCATTTTGTTTTCTATATACTTTACAAAAACAGAATCATCCCGGTACAATACATAAGGACCATCAATTACTGTTGAATTTATAGGCAGCATAACTGTGTATTGGTTTTCATCTACATGCTGCAACAGGCAAAAGGCCAGTGCGGCTGTGAATACCAGGGTGTTTTTTTTGAGCATGTTGTTTTTTTATGCCTGTTATTTCTTACTGATGCGGTACAGATTTCCTGAATCAGTAATTGCATAAAGCATACCATTATTATATGCCACATCGCGGAACCGTTCTTTTTTATCTTCCAGTAATCTTTCTTCTCCCACTACTTTGTTGTTTACAATTATAAGCCGTGCAATATGAGCACCGCTAAGTCCGCCAATGAAAAGATTATTTTTCCATTCGGCAATAGCATTTCCTTTATAAAATGCCATTCCACCTGGTGAAAGTGTGGGATCCCAGTAATACACCGGTTGTTCCATGCCGGCTTTCTGTTGTATAGCATCGCCAACTGCTGGTCCGCTGTATTCAATACCATAAGTAATATCAGGCCAGCCATAATTTTTTCCAGGTTTTATTATATTGAGTTCATCACCACCCCGTGGACCAAATTCTGCTTCCCACAATTGACCAGTGATCGGATGTATATCTAAACTTTGTGCATTGCGTATGCCATAAGCATATATTTCCGGCATGGCATCTTTTTTATTTATAAATGGATTGCCGGCGGCGGGTTTTCCTTCTTTAGTTATTTTAAAAATTTTCCCCAATCCTGATTGCAGCAATTGAGATTGTACCCTGCCTTCAAGAATTGATCTTTCACCTGTACTTACAAACAGGTTTCCATCTTTATCAAAAATTAATCTTGAACCAAAATGCAGCGAACTGTTTAATGCAGGTGTGGCACGAAAAATAACAACAGGGTTATCAATTCCAGATGCGGCTTCATTCAACTGTCCTTTGGCTACTGCCATCAGGTTTCCGTTTCCATATTTTTCTGAGAAAGACCAGTAAATGGTTTTGTTTTTTGCAAATGAAGGATCAAGAGCCACATCGAGCATTCCTCCCTGTCCGCGGTCTTCCACTTTGGGGAAACCTGTAATCTTTTTAACCAATACCCCATTAGCATCATGTATTTGCATGTACCCGTTTTTTGAAGTGATGAGTAATCGTCCATCGGGTAGAGGAATAACAGCCCAGGGGCTTCCTAATTTTTCAGCAATTTTTTCCACTTTGTATTGTGTTACAGTTTTTGCACCAGCAATTCTTGTTTGTCCTTTGAAAGCGGGTTTATAATCTGTATTTGCTTTTTTAGTTTCCACCGGGGGAAGTTTGGTAGTATCACCGTTTGTAATATTGATTGATGAACTGTTTTTGTTATCAAATCCTGTAGTATAAACAAAAACCAGGATGGCAGATAAACAAAAAAAATGATTTGCTTGCATGAATTTTATTTTAATGAATGAAATGTAAAAGTAAACAAACCTAAAGGTTTGTATCCGAAAAAAATAATAGCCCCGATGGATTGAAACAGGCAACATGGCATTAACTAACAGTACAAAACAAGAATTATTAGAACAAAAAACTTTTCCAAAGAAACTAAAAAACCGGAAAGGCACTTGCCCTTCCGGTTAATTTTTTTAAAATGTAAACCTTAGTTTGCTTTAATCACTTCATACCAGATCTCACCATCCTCTTGTATCACTGGTCTGTATTGAGCACCATTTAATGTATAAAAAGTTTCTCCATCAATTACTACAGTTTCATATCCTTCGGGTAAGCTTTCTACAACAGCACCTAATGGAGGAGATACAACATAGTAATTACTGCCTCTTTGATCATAATAGATACCATTATAGTAATAATAAGGATAATCATGAACATAAAGCCTTCTGTAACCAAAGGGCAGGACATTTATATAAATTCCAATTGGCGGGTATATTACTGAAAACATATTGTTATAATGCCCGTAGTAAACACCATCCCAATACCGGTAACCAATACCACCAAAATTTATACTGATATAAGTTGATGGCAGGCTATAATAATAACTGTTGTACCTTGGCAAGTAGCCATACTGCCAACTGGGATTATATGCATTGTAAACCGGTGATCTGTTATAGCCATATACCGGACGATACCCTGGACTGTTACGGGTTGCAAACGAAGAGCGGTTATTATTACCTGACCTGCTATTATAATCAGGACTGCGGCGGGAAGTATTGTAGGATGTACTTGCCCTGTTAATATTCGTATTGGAATTTCTGTCGCTGTTACGTGTTACAGTATTTGAATTAGTATTGCCACTATTCCTGTTATTATCGCTACGAGTAACTGAACCAGAATTGTTATTGCCCCTATTCCTGTTATTATCGCTGCGTGTTACTGAACCAGAATTGTTATTGCCCCTATTCCTGTTATCATCGCTGAGTGTTACAGACCCGGAGTTGTTATTTCCGCTATTTCTGTTGTTATCATTGCGTGTTACAGATCCAGAATTGTTGCTGCCGCTATTCCTGTTATTATCGTTGCGTGTTACAGGCCCGGAATTGTAATTGCCGTTATTCCTGATATTATCGTTGCGTTTTACAGATCCAGAATTGTTTGTTCGCTCTCTGCTGGAATTTTGATCTATTGTTCCGTTATTTGAGCCACGGTTGTTATTTCCTGAATTGTTTTGATTGTTATTATTTCCCCGAACATTGCTGTTTCTGTCTCCACCCCGATTATTATTCTGGGCACTGACAGAGCTAACAATCATTCCGCTCATCAGAAAGATTGATATTGCCATTAAAATATTCTGCCTGCAGAAAAGCGGGACTGATAGTTTTTTAGTTGTTTTCATAAACTTTTTTTTAAAATTAATAAACTGATTTCTAAAATTATTTGTTTTATGACGATTAATGTTTACAATAAGCCTGCCAGTGTTAATGGTTTTGCATAACTATAACATTTTGCCTTGTCTTTGTACCTGTCTGTTAAAGGAATATGAACCGATAGCTGTTCCCAAAGCACCGGCTCTCAACCTGTAAAAAAAATAGCGAATGCAATCATCGCTGCGTCAGATTGATTCAGACTATCTCCATTTAAAAGCAAAATAACTGCAAGGCTTATCGGTTGCATTACTTATGCCATGCATCTTTCCACTTTCCATTATGTATAAATCTCCTGCACTGCCTTTATGATTTTGTCCGTCTATTGTCATTTCAGTTTCCCCTTCAATTACTAAAATGATTTCGGTATCGGTATGCTGATGTGGTGCGTGGCTGGGTCCTTTTTCTTTAAGGTAAGTAATATGCATTTCATAATTTTCACACATAGCCGTAGGGCGGTCAAAATATTTCCGGGTTCCTTTGTTATTTGTTTCAGTGTAATTTAATGAATCATAATTTAATAATAATGCACCGCCTGCCTGGTTACTTCTTTCCATATTCATAGTATCTTTTGAACGAAACATAAATACATAATAGGTGAGTGGGCCGTCACCAATATTTTCGAATGTTTGTGATTCAAGTGGTGGTATCAGCATTACACCTCCCTTGCTTAATACAGCAGTCTTATACACAGCTTCCCCTGGATTTCCAATAGTGCATTTTACGGTTCCTTCTTTTACGATAATTACTTCTTCAATATTTTTTTGTGTATGTGGCGGTCTTGGCACTGCGCCTTTTTCCTGCGTGGTGGCATGTATTTCAAAATATTCAAATTCGGGAGTGGTGCCTTCAGCTATTTTTCGTGACTCACGTTGATTATCTTTTTTTACAGGCAACTCATTCCAGTGAATTACTCCCGATGGAACTGGTTTTAATTGTGCATATGTGTTCATGACAGTGATATGAAGTATAAACAGGAAAATGATTTTCATAAATAATGTATTTGAAATCAGCGTTACCCGAAGTTAGTTTTTTTTAACTGCATCCCATCACCAATAATAAAACAGAAACAAAGAAACCAAAACTCAACTCTTAATAGAGTAAGAAAAATTAATTTGAGGGGGGTGAAAAAAATGCCACCCGAATGGATGGCACAAGCTATTGAAGATAAAATTTAAATCGTTTTCAGTTTTCCTATAATTTTATTGGCTGCTTTCAATTTTTCAGGAAATAATATTTTGCCTGAAAACTTATCCAGTGATTTGGATACTTTCACTTTTACTCCAACAACTTCTGCACCTTTTATTTTTTTTGGTTGTTTCATGTTGTAAAGTTACATTTTTTTACGTTTGACCATAAAGCCAAAATAATCAACGCCTTTCCGAAAAGAAATGCGTTCAAAAGTATCCATTCCTTTCAATACACCATAAATACGAAAGTCCTTTCGAAGTTGTTCCAGGTTCACAGTTAACGCCATGCGGTAAAGCCTTGTTCTTTCAGGAGTAGAGCCGCAGAAAAAAACGATTTTATCAGAATATTTTGCGGTGAATTCGTAAACTGTTGCAGCAACTGTTGCTAATATTTTATTACGG
>JANOJO010000430.1:0-6203 GCA_031418795.1 Bacteroidota bacterium
GGCGGGTTTGAGCCAAACTGAATTAGCTCTCCGATGTGATAAAGACAGGCAAAGCCTGAACAGGTTAGAAAAAGGCAGAATAAATCCATCTGCTTTTTACCTTCTACAACTTGCAGAAGAATTAAAGATCCCAGTTAAAGATTTGCTTGATTTTGAATAGAAGTACACTAATAGATTAACCGTGCATGCTTCATTATTTTCTCCTGACAGAATAAATAATAATTTTTGGATTAAACATCTGACCATTGAATGGTTGTTTATAAATATTTCTTACCACATCCATTCCTTCCACCACTTTTCCAAAAGCTGCAAAGCCCTGCCCATCGGGATTTCGTTTACCACCAAAATCCAGTTCGGGCTGATCGTTTATACAAATAAAAAAAGATGAAGTGGCTGTACCGGTATCGCCCCGTGCCATGGATAATGTACCATCTTTGTGCAACAGGCCTGATATAGCCGTGCTTTCATGATTTACCGGTGAAAAATTTTTTAATGAATCAACTGAACCGCCCTGAATCACTTCAATCTTAATTGGCCTGTCGTTTTGATTTTGCAGATTTTGTACTCTGAAAAAATCTGTGCTATCGTAAAGCTTTGCATCAACATATTTTAAGAAATTGGCAGAGGTAAGCGGCGCATTGTGCGGAAATAATTCCACTACAAAACTTCCGAACGATGTGCTTATTTCACATTTTACTGTGTGTACTTTTTCCTGAACATAAAACAAAAGGAAAAATGGAGTCAATAAAAATTTATACATAAAAAAAATTGAAAATTTAAGATACAAAAATCCCCGCATAAAACAGGGATTTAAATATTCTTACTCCCTTTTAGGGGATGGGGGTTAATTTTCCTTCTTCACCGATCCTGCTCCTGATGTATTTACAGTAACAGTTGCATTGCCTTTATAAGTTAAATTGGAAGCGCCGCTTGCTTCACCTGTAATTTTTATACTGGCAGAAATATTTGCACTGCTTGCCCCGCTTAATTCTGTCTCTGCATTTTCTGTCATCAGATCAAAACATTTTGCATGAGAGGCGCCATTCGCATCAATATTTAAATCTTTTGTTTCTCCGGACAGTTTTAAAGATGATGCACCCGAAAGTTCACCAGAAATTTTTGGTGCTTTTACATCCAGTTCTATTTTACTTGCTCCGGACACATAAAGTTTTATCCCTTCATTATGCTGTATTTTATTTTCACCATGAATTTCTGTGGCGCCGCTTGCTTCAAAACTTTTGAAGGACGGATTGCTAACATATATCCTAATTCCTTTTGTTGCTTCAAGGTCAGTATTATTTTCCTGATATATTTCCAATACACCATCATTCACTTCAGTAATAATATATTCCTGCAGGTTTTTATCTGTTTCAATTTTTACACTGGCAACCGAATCTTGTTTTACAAAGATTTCAAGACCACCGCTTACCTCCACACCACTAAAAGTAGCAACGGGTCTGTTTTCAGCCACCACATTTCCATCTCCATGAATATGATCGCCAAAAACGCCGTTACAAGAGGATAATGAGATTGAAATAATTAAAATACTAAATAAATTGAGTTTCATAAATGTGGTTTGTGGTTGTAAAGGTGAAGATTTTTTGTTTATGACGATGCAAATTAGATAATGGTTACACTTTATCCCAGACTAATAAACTAGTAAATTAATTAAATTCACTGTTATTAAAAAATCATGCGAGAACGGTTGATTAACCAGTTAACAGCAACAAGAAACCGTTTTATTATCTTCGCAACTCCATGACCCTCTAGCGCCAAATTACTTTGCAAGTGCAGGGTTGAATAAAAGCTCCGGAGGATGAACTTACAAACTTCAACCTTACATTTTACATGACAGAAAAAATACTAATCCTCGATTTTGGATCTCAATACACACAACTGATTGCCCGTGCTGTGCGGGAAGCCAATGTGTTTTGCGAAATTATTCCCTACAACAAAAATTTTGAATACGAACCGGGGCTGAAGGGAATTATTTTAAGCGGATCACCATTTTCTGTAAATGATATAAATGCCCCCGATGTGAATGTGCAATTTATGATCAGCCGCGTGCCTGTGTTGGGTGTTTGTTATGGTGCACAGTTAACGGCCAAACAATTTGGCGGCCGGGTGGATAAAAGTAATAAACGGGAATATGGCCGTGCTTTATTACACAAGCAAAAAGAAGATCTGCTACTGAAAGGCGTGATGGAACATAGCCAGGTGTGGATGAGCCATGCTGATACCATACTGGAATTACCAACAGGATTTGAACTTTTAGCAACAACAGAAAATATTCCAATTGCAGCCTTCAAAAAGTTAAGAAACGGGACTCACGACTCACGACTCACGACTCCCGACTCCAATTTCCCTCTTTACGGTTTGCAATTTCATCCCGAAGTTTATCACAGCCTTGAAGGCAAAAAAATTCTTCAGAATTTTCTGGTAAATATCTGCGGTTGCAAACAAGACTGGACTCCGGCACATTTTGTTTCTGATACTGTGGAGTTATTGAAAAAACAAATCGGCAATCGCAAAGTAATTATGGCATTGAGCGGCGGAGTAGATTCCACGGTGGCGGCTACTTTAATTCATAAAGCAATTGGTGATCGGCTCTTTGGTATTTTTGTGGACAACGGTGTGCTGCGAAAAGATGAATTTGAAAATGTATTGATCACATATAATAAACTTGGACTGAATGTAAAAGGTGTGGATGCCAAAAAAATATTTTATGATCAGCTTGCCGGAAAAACTGATCCTGAAGAGAAACGAAAAACAATCGGCAGACTTTTTATCGAAATTTTTAATGACGAGGCTAAACATTTAGAAGGAATAGAAATGCTGGGGCAGGGAACTATTTATCCTGATGTGATAGAAAGTTTATCTGTGCATGGCCCATCGCAAACGATAAAGTCGCACCATAATGTAGGCGGCCTGCCTGAAGAAATGCATCTTGAATTAGTGGAGCCTCTTCGTTTTCTTTTTAAAGATGAAGTAAGAAAAGTTGGAAGAGAGTTAGGAATTCCTTCAGAGATGATAGACCGTCATCCTTTTCCCGGTCCGGGATTAGCCATCAGAATTTTAGGAGATGTAACAGAAGAAAAAGTATTGTTGCTGCAGCAAGCTGATCATATTTATATAAAAGCATTGAAAGATCATAACCAGTATGCAACCGTGTGGCAGGCCGGGGCTATCTTGCTTCCTGTAAAAAGTGTAGGCGTAATGGGTGATGAAAGAACTTATGAATATACCATTGCCTTGCGTGCAGTAACCAGTGTGGATGGAATGACGGCTGACTGGGCACATCTGCCTTATGAGTTATTGGCATATATAAGCAATGAAATAATTAATAATGTAAAAGGAATAAACAGGGTGGTGTATGATATAAGCAGCAAGCCACCGGCTACTATTGAGTGGGAATAGAACAATTTGCAATGAGAAAAAGGCAATCGGCAAAATTCAAATAATTGAAAAAATATAACGGCCATATAAAAATGTACTTGTTGCTGATTGCCAGTTGTCTATTGTCTATTGGCATATTTGCACAAAATGGTACTGCATTTCCCAAACAAAAGATTGCTGTGTTTGCACCGCTTTATTTAGATTCTGCATTTGATGGAACAAATAATTACAGGTACGATAAATCATTTCCGAAATTTATTAATCCAGGTCTTGAATTTTATGAGGGCTTTCAATTGGCGCTTGACTCATTGAATAAAGAAAAAATGCCGTTGGAAGTTTTTGTTTATGATACAAAGTCTGCAACGAAAACTGTTTCGCAACAATTAAATGAACTGGATAGTGTGGGGCTTATAATTGCATATTCATCGCCGCAGGAAAACTGGTATTTTGCAGAAGCGGCCAAAGCCAGAAAGATTCCGTACATCAATCCTAATCTGCCAAATGACGGCAGCATAACGAACAATCCCTATTTTGTTTTGCTGAATTCTACATTGAAAACACATGTGGAAGGTATCTATCGATTTCTGCAAAAATATTATTCTACTAATCCAATTGTTTTGTTTAGAAAAAAAGGCGGACTGGAAGATATGATTAGCGGCTATATAAATGATTTTGGAAATTCAACAGTTTCTGTTCCATTAAAAATAAAAATGGTGGAGCTTACAGACAGTTTCAATATAAAACAAATTGTAAACCATCTTGACAGTACCAAAACTTTTGTTTGTATATCAGGAACACTCGATGATAATTTTAACCGCCGCCTGGCATTGCAGCTTGCCGCTATTCATAAAATTTATAAAACTACTCTGGCGGGCATGCCTACACTTGAAAACATCAGCAAAGATTTCAACCGAACAGAATTCAAGGGGCCTGAATTTATTTACAGTACGCCATTTTATAACAGCAGGGCAGATAAAGTAAGCAACAGCATCAACGAATATTTTGCAACTAAAATGTATGCCCGGCCCAGCGATATGGTTCTGCGTGGTTACGAAGCAGGGTGGCGGTTCAGTAAGCTTTTGCTGAAATATAAAAACGAACTTTCATCAAATATTACTCAAAAAGGAATTAATGTGTTTCGTGAATTTGATATTCAGCCTGTCCTGAATAAACAAAGGAATACACTTGATTATTTTGAAAATAAAAAACTGTATTTCATCAAATGGAAGGATGGCGTTATCAAAGGAGTGTTTTGATCAGTCTTCCGTTCTTCCGCTTGCTGCATCAATAATTCTTCCAAAGAAAATTGCATTCATAAAAAGTTTAGTGCCGCCCAGCCAGAATGCCCGGAAGTTAGGATTGTCAGCAATATTAATTACACGGCCATTGCCAACAGTATTTACAATTACTGCGGCTGAATTTTTTATGACATCAGTATTCTCCCTGCTCACCCATCCACTTTGCAATGGTTTGCTGCCATAATAAAAAGGAGTGGCATAAGGATTCTTGCTTTTTTCCATAAAAACTTTGTTGGCTTTAAAAAGACTAACCATTTTTTGATTGTATCCATAAGCCAACGGATGAGTGAGATCTGCATCCGCACCAAAGATGGCTCCAAATATTTGCTGAGCGCCATCAATTTGTTCCCGGTCGGTGTAGCTGAATCTTTGTATGCTGTCCACAGGTGATTTTGATTTCTTAAACTTCACGTCACTTATTCCATTCTGCGCTGCCCAGCTTACTGCTTCTTCAGTTAATATTAAAGTACCGCCGCCCTGCACCCAGGTTTTTATTTTGTCTTTGTTTAAATCTGAATAACTGCCGCCAACCATGATCAACGTATTGTATTTATTTAATTCAACCCGGTTGAAAACAGAAGGTTCAAGATGAGTTGCCGGCATATTCATTCTTTGATCAAGCAAATGCCAAACTTCGCCGGCATCAGTTGCATTTACTCCTGTGCCGGTTATCATAGCAATGGAAGGTTTTGTAATAGGTGCAAACCTGCTGCTGCCAAAGTCGCTTCCTTCATTTACATTACCGGTAGTAACTGCAAAAATTTTTACTCTGTATTTTTCTGCTATTGCATTTATTTTAATAGCCACAGTTTCCGCATCATCTTTTTGCAACTTTACAGGAATAAGAATTGTACCGTAATCAAAATTTTTATTCATACCAGCCACCTGTATTTCAAATTTGTTAGTTGCTACTTTAATAATAAGGTTTGCATTCAGCAGTTCGTTTACAGCAGCAGGTGCATAAAGTTCATCCCATTCTAATAAATATGCATAAGAAGATTTTCCGCCTACCACTTCGCCTTTTGTAAAATTCAAGGTTTCAACTTTTGATCCAACATTAATTATGCCGGTTAATTCTTTGTATGGAAAACCAAAAGCCAGTGGCATAGTCCATGCGGTGATGTCGTAAAACAAACTGTCTTTATAATCAAGTGTCTTATCAAAGATCCCCCTTATCAAACTATGCTGAGGTTGATTGAGAGAAACAATAAATGATGAATTTTTTTCAAACCCGATAGCTATCGGGTCTTTATCACTCCATCCATCAGGTAATTCATTTATTTCAATCTGGTGACGTCTGAGCATTGTTGCAAATTCAAATGTTTTTGCTTTATCATTCTTATCCCCAAAAACATAACCCTTTACAGAGTATGCAGTTGCCCGGTTTGCAGACTGTTTAAAAAAATCCCGTTGGTATTCCAGAAATTCTTTTCGCAATGCTTTTGCTCCTTCCAGAGTTGACAGCGTAGTTGTAAATTGATTTTTTATGGTGAAAGGAAAACTCAACAA
>JANOJO010000431.1:0-3155 GCA_031418795.1 Bacteroidota bacterium
ATTGATTCTGTTGTCTATTGAAGATATTACGGAACAGACGAATGCAACTAACAAATTACACGAGATACAGGTGAAGCATGATAAGGAAATGGAAGAAAAAGTGCAGCAACGTACCCTGGAACTGAATGAAGCCAACATAACACTCCAGCAAAAAAATCAGCAAATACTGGAAGCCAGGGAAAAATTAATGTCAGAATATTCCCGCAGCCTTATTGAAGCCAGCCTTGATCCGTTGATAACTATAAACCCTGGGGGTAAGATTACGGACATAAACCAGGCTGCCGTTGATATTACAGGTTTGTCACGTGAAAATCTTACTGGCTCCGACTTCATTAATTATTTTACTGACCAGGAAAAAGCAAGGCAGTTGTACGGGGATGTATTTACTAAAATGATTGTAACAGATTTTCCGTTATCCCTGCGTGATGGTAAGCATATAAATGTTTTATTTAATGGTTCGGTTTATAAAAATGATAAAGGAGAAGTGTTGGGTGCAGTGTTAGTAGCAAGAGATATTACAGAACTAAAAAGAAATGAAACAGAATTAACAGAAGCGAAAGTGTTTGCAGAGCTGGCAACAGTTATAGCTGAAGATGCAAAAAGTAAAGCCGAAACTGCCATGCAGGCGAAACAGCAATTTTTGAGCAACATGAGCCATGAAATCCGTACACCCATGAATGCCATTATCGGGTTTACAAAAGTGATATTGAAAACAGAACTCACGGCAAAACAAAAAGAATATTTAACCGCTATCAAACTGAGCGGCGATGCATTAATTGTACTCATCAATGATATACTTGATCTGGCAAAAGTAGATGCAGGCAAAATGACATTTGAACAGGTTCCTTTCAAAATGGCTTTATCCATATCAGCCATGCTTCATTTGTTTGAAACAAAAATTCAGGAAAAAAATTTAAAGCTGGAAATAGAATTCGACAGCAAAATTCCTGAAGTGTTACTGGGCGACCCGGTGCGTTTGCATCAGATTATTATAAACCTGTTGAGTAATGCAGTCAAGTTTACTACGAAAGGAAAAATTTCAGTAAGTGTTCGTTTGGCGGATGAAGATGCAGATAGTGTTACCATTGAATTTACAGTTACCGATACAGGAATTGGAATTCCGGAAAATAAATTAGAAAAGGTTTTTGAAAACTTTCAGCAGGCATCCAGTGGTACATCAAGGTTGTATGGTGGCACGGGGCTGGGGCTTGCCATTGTGAAGCAATTAGTGGAATCGCAGGGCGGAACCATTTCTGTAAAAAGTAAAGTGGATGAAGGATCAACTTTCAGTTTCGCCTTAAGTTTTCAAAAAACAAATGAAGCTGCTGAAATTGAAACAGCAATTTCAGAAACGGATACAAAAAATAAAAACATAAAAGTATTGGTGGTGGAAGATATTGCACTCAATCAAATGCTGATGAAAACCCTGCTGGATGATTTTGGATTTGAACGTGATGTAGCTGAAAATGGAAGAATAGCCATTGAAAAACTGTCCGCCGCGGAGGACTCTTCTGGAGCAATAAAAACCTATGATATTATTTTGATGGATCTGCAGATGCCTGAAATGAATGGGTTTGAGGCCACCGAATATATCCGCAACAAAATGAATTTGAAAATTCCCATCATTGCTTTAACTGCCGATGTAACCACCGTGGACCTGGAAAAATGTAATGCCGCAGGCATGAATGATTACATAGCAAAGCCCATTGATGAAAAATTATTGTATAATAAAATAATTGGGCTGGTAAAAAAACCGCTTTTTACGAATGGAGACAAAGCGAATGCCCGCCTGCCCGCCCATAATGATAATCACAAAGTCGGGCAGGGGAATGGCCACCCGCATGTCCTTTCAATTAAGAACGACAATGATGAAGCCGGGCAGGGCAATGGTGCAAATAAAAAAATACGATGCACTGACATGACTTATTTAAAGCAGCATACAAAATCAAATCCCAAACTGATGATGGAAATGATTTCACTATACCTGGTGCAAACCCCTCCTTTAGTAAATACGATGAGACAAAGTTTGGTGGATGAAGATTGGAATCAATTGTATGCAGCCGTGCATAAAATGATTCCTTCATTTTCCATCATGGGCATTAGTACAGATTATGAGATCATGGCAAAAAAAGTTCAGGAGTTTGCCCGCCTGAATCCCGCCCGGATGACCCAGTCGGACGGGGACAAAGTCGGGCAGGCAGGTACGCAACAACAGGTTGAAGCCAGCCTGCTCACAGAGTCCCGTGGATCGGACAGGCAGGAAATAATGGATCTGGTTTTAGGACTTGGAAATATTTGTGAAAAAGCCTGCAGCGAATTGGAAATTGAATTTAATACAATAAAAAATACATCCTTATGAGTAATGAAAAAATAAAACTTTTCCTGGTTGATGATGATGCTCTGTTTTTAAAATCATTGGAAATTGAATTTCTTCAACATGCCGATTTCACCATTGAAACGTTTGCAACAGGCGAACATTGCATGGACAATTTATCACACAATCCTGATGTAATTATCCTGGATTACCATCTTGATGGCATTGATAAAACAGCCATGAACGGTATGGAAACATTGGATAAAATAAAAGCTATCAACCCGGATATAGCCGTAGTGATGCTATCCAGCCAGGATAAAATAGATGTGGCCATCAACTGTATGCACCACCGGGCTTTCGATTATGTGGTGAAAAGCGAAACCGCTTTTATCCGGTTAAAAAAAATTATCACTTCCATTTTCAATTATAAAAAAATGGAAAAGACGTTGAACTGGTATATGGAGAGAGCTTAGTTCTTTAAACTTTTAATAACTATCGGGATAAAGTAACCTTGAAATGGAACCACATAGAAACATAGTACACAATAGGAAGAAACATCCCGCAGTTGCGGGATGAAAATCTATGTTTCTATGTGCCTATGTGGTTCAAAAAAATCATTGGTTGCCTTATCCCGATAGTCACTAAACTTTTTGTTATCAATTTTTAAACTCATTAAATAATAAATTACAGTGAACTCTGAACAACAAGCTCCCCTTAACATTCTGCTGGCAGATGATGATGCAGATGACCGTTCTTTTTTTGAGAATGCTTTGAAAGAAATACCCATTAATACAAGTCTTGTCACTGTTAATGACGGCGAGCAGTTGATGGATTATCTTTC
>JANOJO010000432.1:0-21911 GCA_031418795.1 Bacteroidota bacterium
TCCTCAACTATCTTTTCCTATTTGAGAACTTGTCTTAAATTTACCGTTTTCGGAATGACAAGACTCTGATTATTTATATTATCCTTTAAGTTAGAAGTTGAGAAACTTTTATAAAAAAGCCCTTCCATCACTGAAAGGGCTTACCGGACATGATGACTAAATCATCAAACTTCTTTATGAAATCTTTTTCTTTTGTTTGCAAGAAAACGATCAAGTAGTACAAGACTCAGTAATACATTAATCATCATAAAAATATTTACAAAATTATTGTTGAAGAATTTACTGAAGTCAACTTTGCCAAAATCAACATATTTGTCTGTTATACCGGGCCCTGTTCCACTTGTCCATTCCACTTGTGCAAAACCATAAATTAAAAACCCGGTAATGACAGTTAAAAAAAATGCAGCTATTCCCCAGATAATTTTTTTATTGATATAATTTTTTGCAGCGGGTGCTATATGAAATTTAGAAATTTCTTCCATCACATTTTTTGTAAACCGCATGGAAGGCTGTTCCAGTTCTGATGAAGACATCAACTGATGCACTTCCAGCAATTCATGGTATTTGTTTTTCCATTCAAAATTTGTTTCAAGCAATTTTTCAATTGCCGGTTTTTCTTCTTTGGTGCAATGGCCGTCAATATAAGACCAGAGTTGCTGTTCAATATTTACTTGCTGATTCATACAACTGATTTTAATAAATGTTTTTTACTTCTTCTGCAAAATGTTTTTCCATCTTTTCTTTCAGCCTTGTTCTTGCCCGGTGCAGTCTTACTTTCAGTGTATTTATTTCCAAGCCTAAAATTTTACTTATCTCCTCTAAACTTTGTTCAGCTTTATAAAACAAAGTTATTATTTGTGCATCATCCGGGCTAAGCAAAGCAATGGCCCTGTTCACCATACCCACTCTTGATTTTTGTTCAACTAAGTTTGCCCTGAAACCCGAATCCTGGTTATCAGCTGCTTCAAATACTTTTTCATTATCCAACGAGTGTATATTCAGTTTCTTTTTTCTTAAAAAAGTAATACTGGTGGTGCTGGTGATGGTATAAAGCCAGGTACTGAATTTTGATTCGCCCCTGAAATTGGCAAGTGAACGATAGGCTTTGATAAAAACATCCTGAGCAACTTCTTCCGCATCTTCCCTGCTTTTTATTATTCTTAAAGTGAGAGTAAATACATAATTCTGGTAACGGTTTACCAGTTCAGCATATACATTCTGCTCACCCTGCAGTACCCTGCTTATGATTTCATTATCACTCAGTCCGGTTGACATTCAATAAATAAGACTTCACAACCATGTTTTTGGTTACAATAAAGTTAGAACAATTTTCCTCTGTAATAAATAGTGCAGGCTGCAGCGAAGAAAAGCTTCGGTACTGTAACCTGCGATCAACTTGTGTTGTCATAGTTATTGTAAGCTGTTTTATTAAAAAATCTTTAAAGGCTGTAACCTGGCAAACAGAACAGTAGTCTTAAAGAATAGAAATCAACAATTATTAATCATAAAAAATTACAATTATGCACGGAAGTGAAGCTTTAGTACTAATTATTTTATTTGCGGGTGGATTTGCCATGATATTTGGCATTGTTTATCTGAGAACCCGCCAAAACCTGACGATGATTGAAAAAGGAATGAATCCAAAAGAGTTTGCCAACAGGCCGGCTCCTTACAAAAACCTGAAATGGGCATTACTGCTGATAGGGGCTGGTGTTGGTTTGTTTTTAGCTTATTTAATGGACAATTATATGCTTCCTGTTCAAATGAATAAGTTCGGCCATCATGGCGATGAAAATGTACCTATTTACTTTGCCCTTATCGCTATTGGCGGTGGTCTTGGCTTGTTCGGTTCTTACAAGATTGAGAAAAAATGGTGGGACGATAATAAAGAAAAACTATAAAGACTTCATATAACCCTTTTCTATGAATGCAATCGGACTTAGTCTGATTGCTTTTTTGTTTTTGCAAATTCTTCCATTGCTTTTTTTATAGCGGGGTCAAAAATATTCAGCGCTTCATAATAACCTTCGCTTCGCCACTGGTACCGGGCAAGCTGAGCCTTCATTCTTTTCTGAACATAATCTTTATCAGCAGCATTTATGTTTTTTAAATCTATAGAATCTTTTGCTGCAAAATCAACAAGAGCTTTCCATGCATCATCCATATTATAACCGGTAACAAATTCATTCGCATTTTTAAATTTATTTATCTCACTGCGTTGCTGCATATAATTTTTGTACATTAAATTGTTCAATGACCCATCATTGATAAGGCGGATAATATTTTTTCCAACTGCGCCTGTGTCAATGCCTACAAATACATCGGGCATAATACCGCCGCCGCCATACACTTTTCTTTTTTTTAGTTTGGTTACAAAGATTTTTCCGTTGTCTGTTTTTACACTGTCAACATTCACCATTTCTCCATTATGAAATCTTTCCATCAGTTCGCCCATATATTCTTTTTTTCCTTTATCATACGAACGTTGAATGCTGCGGCCCACAGGGGTATAATAGCGGGCTACAGTTAAGCGAATTGCGGAACCATCACTAAGCAAATATTGTTCCTGTACCAAACCTTTTCCAAAAGTTCTTCTGCCGATGATGGTTGCTCTATCCCAATCCTGCAATGCACCGGCCAGTACTTCGCTGGCACTGGCAGCAAGTTCATCAACAAGTACTATAAGTTCACCTTCTTCAAACAAACCCGGCCGCTTGCATTTATATTCTCTGCGTTTTACATTCAGCCCTTCTGTAAAAACAACTAATTTATCATCGCTTAAAAATTCATCGGCAATATCTACTGCTTCTTCCATGAACCCACCGCCATTATCACGCAAGTCAAGCACCAGTTTTTTAATGGAATTTTTCTGTAAATCTTCCAGTGCTTTCATAAATTCTTCGTAGGCAGTTCCAGAAAATTTATTCAGTTTAATATAACCGGTGATATTATCCAGCAGGTAAGCAGCATCCAATGCCGGCAATGGAATAGTGCCTCTTGTAATTTTAATTTGCTTTGTTTCTGCATTTCTTAAAATATAAACATCAACCGTTGTACCCCGTTCGCCCCTCATTCTTTTTTTTACTTCATCAGTGCTGATGCTGATACCGGCAATATTTTCACCATTTACTTTTATTATTCTGTCGCCTACCTGCAAACCGGCTTTATCGCTTGGGCCATTGGCTAATACATGCACCACATGCACGGTGTCGTAAAAAATATTAAACTCCACACCAATGCCTTCAAAATTTCCGGCCATATCATCATTTACTTCCTGCAGGCTACTGGCAGGTATAAAAACAGAATGTGGATCCAGTTCACTCATCATTACATTGATAGCGTTATACTGAAGCGAATCCAATTTTACTGAGTCCACATACCTTGTTTTTACAAGGTCAAGTATTTCCTGCAATGAAGTTTTCTTGTCTGTTTTAAAAAATCCTTTTCCGGCAGGTGTATTTTCCCGTAATCTGAAACCAAAGTACATTCCTGCAATCAGCACCACTGAAAAAAGCAGCGGCAGCCAAACTTGTATTTTTTTATTCGCCATCGTTAATTATTTCTTTGTATTTTAAACGCAAAATAGAGAAAGTTTCTGGTTGCGGGTTTTTAGTTTCTGGTTTCTTATTGCAAAATTTTAATAATAATAAAGAGCCATCCGAATTTCAGTAACCAGTAAACAACAACCAGCAACAAACCAACAAGCATTAAACAAAATGAACACAACTATACTTATAGCAGATTGTGGCGCCACCAAAGCCGAATGGTGTTTGATAAAGAATGGTCCGAAGGACTCTTCCCGGAGAAAAAAGAAAACCATTTTTACGCAAGGCATCAGCCCGTATTTTTTAAATACAGAGCAGATAAAAGATTTATTAGAAAAAGAATTATTACCTGCTTTGAAGAATACGGAAATAGATGAAATTTTTTATTATGGAACCGGTTGTGCTAATCCTGCAAATGCGAAATCGGTAAAAAAAGCAATTCAAAAAATATTTAAGAATTCTAAAATAGAAGTTACGCATGACCTGATGGCGGCTGCAAGGGCATTGTGTGGAAATAATAAAGGCATCTCCTGCATTTTGGGCACGGGTTCCAATTCCTGTTTTTATAATGGTAAAAAAATTGTAAAGAACAGTCCGGGACTTGGCTATGTGTTAGGTGATGAAGGCAGCGGGGCTTACCTCGGAAAAAAAGTTATTCAACATTATTTGTACGAAACTTTTGACAGCGAATTAAAAGGCCGATTTGAACTAACTTATAAAACCACCGCTTCAGAAATTTTGGAAAATGTGTATAAAAAACCATTGCCTAACCGCTACCTCGCTTCTTTCACAAAATTTCTTGCTGATAACCGCGGCCATTATATGATAGAAAATATTATTGAAGACGGGTTAAATGACTTTTTCTTTAATCATCTTTGCAAATACAAAGAAGTGTGGAAACTCCCGGTAAATTTTATCGGCAGTGTTGCATTTGGTTTTAAAGACGTGTTGCAGCAACTTTGCGGCAGTTACGAATTTGAATTGGGCAAAGTGATGAAGAATCCGATGGAAGGATTAGTAACGTATCACACAGCCACCTAAATACTCCGCCACAGGCGGAGACTTGTAATTATGTCTTTTGAAAAAATAACAGAGCAGGCAAGCAGGTACCGGCATCTTGATAAAATGCAGATAGATGAAATTCTAATCAGCATAAACAATGAAGATAAAACGGTGGCTTATGCAGTAGAAAAAGCAATTCCACAAATAGAAAAATTAGTGGAGGCTGCCAGCGATAAAATGCTTAGTGGTGGCAGACTTTTTTATGTTGGCGCAGGCACCAGCGGCCGGTTGGGTATAGTAGATGCCAGCGAATGTCCGCCAACTTATGGTGTGCCTTATGGCTTAGTCATTGGTATTATTGCCGGCGGCGAAAAAGCAATTACATCAGCCGTGGAATATGCAGAGGATAGCAAAGAAGAAGGCTGGAATGATTTATTAAAACATAATATTTCGGATAAAGATTTTGTAATTGGCATTGCCGCCAGCGGCACCACGCCGTATGTAATTGGCGCTTTGGAAGGTTGCCGGACAAAAGGAATTCTTACCGGCAGCATTTCAAACAACCCCGGTTCGCCATTAACAAAAGTGTCTGATTATCCTGTAGAAATTGAAGTAGGGCCGGAGTTTGTTACCGGCAGTACAAGAATGAAAAGCGGCACTTCGCAAAAAATGGCGCTCAATATGATTTCTACTGCCATCATGATTCAGTTGGGAAGGGTAGAGGATAATAAAATGGTGAATATGCAACTGACCAACGAAAAATTAGTTGACCGCGGTACTAAAATGCTGATGGAAAAAATGAAACTCAGTGATTATGAAAACGCCAAAGAACTGCTGATGAAATACGGCAGTGTAAGAAAAGCAGTGGAAAGTTTTGTAAAATAACAACTGTTATGATGTTTCTTTATTATCTTGCTACCCATTCAAATAAAGTAGTGGTTAAAAAAACTCATATCGGCATATTTCCTTTCACTGGCATTTCTTTTGCCAGACTTTCTTTCACTACCACTACATTTACAACAACGATCCCGTAAAACGGGATTGTATTTAATCATATTAAAATTTGGGCAGTAGCTGATTATCCGGGAAGGATAATTTTTTCTTTATTAAAAAAAATAAATAATAATTCATGCAGGTTTTAAAATTCGGCGGCAGTTCAGTAGCCAATGCTGAAAACATAAATAAAGTAGTAGCTATAGTAAGCGGCAGATTGAAAAAAGATAAAACCATTGTGGTTGTATCTGCACTGGGCGGCATTACTGACCTGTTGCTGAGCGCAGCAACGCTGGCAGCAGAAGGTAGCGAATCATTCAGACAAAAACTTTCTCTGATTGAACAACGGCATATTGAAGCGGTAAAAAATCTGATATCGGTTACGCAACAGAGCCAGTTGCTTAGTTTGGTAAAAAAGAATTGCAATGAAATAGAAGATATCTGCAATGGAATTTTTCTTCTGCGGGAACTTACACCCCGGACCAAAGACAGAATAAGCAGTTATGGCGAATATCTTTCTTCGCAGATTATTGCCGCTAAATTTAATGCAGATGGTATTGCTGCCTGCTGGAAAGATGCACGGGAAATGATTTTTACCAACTCGGCTTTCACGGCTGCTGAAGTGGATTTTAATTTCACCAATCAAAAGATAAAAGAATATTTTTCTTCACAGGCATCGCAGCTTTTTATTTTACCCGGATTTATTTCTGCTGATAAAAATGGTACCACCACCACATTGGGCCGCGGCGGTTCTGATTATACGGCTGCAATTATTGCATCAGCAATAGAAGCTGAGTTGCTGGAAATATGGACCGACGTAAGTGGAATGATGACGGCTGATCCGCGGCTTACAAGCAATGCCCGTATCATTCCAAACATTTCTTACCAGGAAGCCATGGAGCTTTCTCATTTTGGCGCCAAAGTTATTTATCCGCCAACCATACAACCGGTGATGAGCAAAAATATTCCTGTGTGGATCAAAAATACTTTTGCTCCGGAAGATAAAGGAACATTAATTGAATCTGTTGCATCAAAGAACGGCAATATCGTTAGAGGTATTTCAAGTATCAACAATATTGCGTTGATTAGTTTAGAAGGAAGTGGAATGATTGGTATTCCCGGTTTTTCAAAAAGATTATTTGAAGCGCTGAGTAATGAAAAAATAAATGTAATACTGATTACACAAAGTTCATCTGAACATTCTATCTGTGTTGGTATTGAAGAAGCATCAGTGGAAAAAGCAAAACTTTCTGTGGATGCTGCCTTTGCCAATGAAATTGCTTTGCAGAAAGTAGAACCATTAAAAGTAGAACAGGAGCTTTCAATTGTGGCATTGGTAGGAGAAAATATGAAAAGCCATCCGGGCATCAGTGGCCGTATGTTCAGCGCCATGGGAAGAAATGGTGTGAATGTCCGTGCTATTGCACAGGGTTCATCAGAAAAAAATATTTCTTCAGTGATTGCAACAAAGGATGTAAAAAAAGCAATCAACGTTTTACATGAAGAATTTTTTGAAACCACATTTAAGCAAGTCAATCTTTTTATAGTTGGTACTGGTAATGTGGGTAAAAAATTATTGGGTCAGTTGAACCAGCAATTTGAATTTCTTCAAAAACATTTACAACTTAATATAAATGTTGTTGGCCTGAGTAACAGCAGAAAGATGCTGATTGATGAAAATGGAATCAGTCTTGCAGCATGGGAAGAAAAATTAAATAACAGCGGCAAAGCAAATCTCCAGGGGTTTATTGATGAAATAATAGAAAGAAATTTACGCAACACTGTTTTTGTTGACATTACAGCCAATGATCTGGTGGCAGGTGTTTATGACCAGTTATTGAAAAAAAGTATTTCTGTTGTAGCCTGTAATAAAGTAGCAGCATCTTCCGCTTTTGAAAATTATAAAAAACTGAAAGACCTGGCCAGGGAATTCAATTGTCACTTTTTATTTGAAACAAATGTGGGTGCAGGCTTACCTGTTATTGGTACATTGAATGATCTCTTGAAAAGCGGTGACCGGATTCATCGTATTGAAGCAGTGCTTAGCGGCACATTGAATTTTGTTTTTAATAATTATGATGGCAAAAGAAAATTTGCAGAAGTGGTGAAGCAGGCACAGGACGAAGGCTATACCGAACCAGATCCAAGATTGGATCTCAGCGGCACGGATGTAATGAGAAAGATTATGATCCTGGCAAGAGAGGCTGGCGAAAAAATTGAAATGAATGAAATAAGCAACAATACATTTATGCCGGCATCCTGTATGCAGGGAACTGTTGATGATTTTTATAAAGCCATGGAAAAAGAAGAAGAACATTTTAAAAAAATATTTGAAAAGGCAAATGCAGCCGGTTGCAAATTAAAATTCGTTGCTTCGTTCAACTCTCTCTCTGCCGGCAAGGGTGGGGCTGCTTCGGTTAGTTTACAGCATATCGATCCAAATCATGATCTTTACCATTTGTACGGAAAAGATAATGTTGTTTTATTTTATACCGATAGATATAAAGAACAACCGCTGGTTGTAAAAGGTGCAGGTGCAGGAGCAGAGGTAACTGCCAGTGGTGTATTTGCAGATATATTAAGGGCAGCCTCCTAAACCTGCCTGCCGACAGGCAAGTCCTCCGAAGGAGGACTTGTGAAAAGTCTGTGACCAGAAATTAATAAACGAATTGAAACGAATGAATAATAATTCGGAAAATAATTTTAATAAAGAAAGCCCGATTCAATCGGAGGGTTCGTCAAGTTCCCCCTCCGGGGGAGTTGGAGGGGGCTTGGCTGTAAAAGTAAAATGCCCTGCTACTGTAGCAAACCTTGTTTGCGGATTTGACATTTTGGGTATGGCGCTCAATGATCCTTTCGATCTGATGCAGATAAAATTAATTGACAGGCCTGAAGTGATCATCCGGAATAAAGACAATTTTAATCTTCCAACTGATCCGGAAAAAAATGTTGCCGGTGTCGTGTTGTTTTCTATCATGGAAAAAATGGAAAAGAATTTTGGGTTTGAAGTGGAAATTGAAAAACATATAAAACCAGGTAGTGGTATTGGCAGCAGTGCAGCCAGTGCAGCGGGTGCCGCAGTGGCCGCTAATCATTTGTTGGGAAATATTTTTTCAAATGATGAGTTGGTTCAGTTTGCAATGAATGGTGAAAAATTAGCATCGGGTGTAAAACATGCTGATAATATTTCTCCATGTATTTCCGGTGGAGTAAGTCTTATCCGCAGCATTCATCCCCTTGATATTGTTTCTTTGCCTGCACCCGATCTTTTTGTTACCATCATACATCCGCAAATTGAAGTAAGAACTTCTGATGCAAGACAGATTTTGCGCCAGCAGGTTTTATTAAAAGATGCAATCAGGCAATGGGGAAATATTGCAGGCTTAGTTGCCGGATTTCTTAAAAATGATTTGGAACTAATTGGCCGTTCATTGGAAGATGTGATCATTGAACCGATACGCAGTATTCTTATTCCTGGTTTTGATGAATTAAAATCCGGATGTTTAGAAGCAGGTGCATTAGGTGGCGGCATTTCCGGTTCAGGGCCTTCAGTTTTTATGCTGAGTAAAAACGAATCTACGGCTAAGGAAGTGGAGAAAGTAATGAAAGAAATTTATGATCGCATTGAAATTGATTATAATACTTATGTAACGACAATCAATAAAACGGGTGTTTCTGTTATTGAATAAATGTTCAATGATCAATGCTCAATTTTCAATGTTCAATTAAAGAATTTTCAAGATAGAATTTTGTCCTTTGTGTATTTGACAATAAAAAATTTTAAATAACAATCTAAGTTCTCCGCCTTGGGCGGAGACAGGGGTATGAACTATTACAGTACCAATAAACAATCATCAGCAGTAAGTTTTAAAGAAGCAACCATTCTTGGTCAGGCGCCGGATAAGGGATTGTATTTTCCGGAAATAATTCCGCAGTTGGATAAAGAACTTGTTGAAGAAATTGAAAATATTTCTAATGAAGAAATTGCTTTCCGTGTAATAAAACCTTTTGTGGGTAATGAAATTCCGGATGAAATACTTTTTAAGATTGTAAGTGAAACAATCAATTTCCCCATTCCATTAGTGAAAGTAACAGATGATATTTCTTCACTTGAACTTTTTCATGGACCTACACTTGCTTTCAAAGATGTGGGAGCAAGATTTATGAGTCGCTGCCTTGGCTATTTTTTAAAAGATGACCCCCGCCTGAATGACTCAGTCGTGCAGGCTTCGACTTCGCTCAGGGCTAGAAATGTTACCGTGCTTGTTGCTACATCAGGAGATACAGGTGGGGCAGTTGCCCACGGTTTTTATAATGTGCCGGGTGTGGATGTGGTAATTCTATATCCTTCAGGAAAAGTAAGCCCAGTACAGGAAAAACAACTAACTACATTTGGTAAAAATATTCATGCTCTTGAAGTGGAAGGCAGTTTTGATGATTGCCAGCAAATGGTAAAGCAGGCTTTTGCAGATGAAGGATTAAATAAAAAATTATTTCTTACATCTGCCAATTCAATAAATGTTGCAAGGTGGCTGCCACAACAGTTTTATTATTTCTTTGCTTACAAACAGTGGGCAGATAAAAAGAATCCACCGGTCATCAGTGTTCCCAGTGGAAATTTTGGAAATATCTGTGCAGGCATTCTTGCCAAACAAACTGGCTTGCCTGTTCATCATTTTATTGCTGCCTGCAATGTAAATGATGTGGTAACAAAATATTTACAAACAGAAATTTTTCAAACACAAACTGCTGTGTCCACACTTTCCAACGCCATGGATGTTGGCAACCCAAGTAATTTCATCCGCGTATTGGAAATATTTCATCACCAGTTTCCAGATTTAATTAAAAACCTATCTTCTTATAGTATCAGCGATGAAGAAACAATGGCGACGATTAAAGAAGTGTATGAAAAGACCGGTTATCTTTTAGATCCTCATGGTGCAGTGGGATATTTGGCCCTGCAGAAATATTTTAATTATCATACGGGCAAAAAGGGAATTTTTCTTGAAACAGCGCATCCTGTAAAATTTCCGGATGCGGTTGAAAAAATTACGGGCAAAAAGATTGACATCCCCGCATCAGTACGGGATATTGTAAAAAATAAAAAAGTAAGCATTAAAATGAAACCGGAATACAATGATCTGAAAAGCTATTTACTTAATGGATTGCTATAATTTAGCGGTTGAAATTTAATTGATTTAACCTGATTTTTTTAAATAAAACATGTATTCTGATTATATTTGAGATATGAAAAAAGAAATCGTCTTTTTAATTCATGAGGCTGAGGAAGGTGGATATTATGCAGAAGCGGTTGGAGTTGGCATTTTTGCTGAAGGAGAAACCCTTGATGAATTAAAAAAAAGTATAAGAAGCGGAATCGATTGTTATTTTGAAGATGCATCTCAAATGCCATCTTTTGCTCATTTGCATTTTAGTAAAGATGAAGTAATGGCTTTATGAAAATACCACGGGATATTTCCGGTCACAGCCTGATTAAACATTTATCAGTTTATGGGTATAAAATAGTTACTCAAAAGGGAAGCCATATAAAAATTACCACACAGGAAAAGGGGGAACATCATTTGGCTATCCCCAATCACAATCCTCTGAAAATTGGCACCCTCAACGCCATTCTCCGGCAGGTTGCAGCGCATTTTGAAAAAACAAAAGATGAGGTTTTGACAGATCTATTTATAAAATAAATTATTATTGCTTTTCCTTTATTCCTGAGATCATTATTGCAAATTTTATATTTGCAGCGGAGAATTTGATTATGCATAATATCGAACCCTTTTACAACTGGCGCCATATTTATACAAGCGAAGAAGATGAGCGGTCGCCATTTTACGGGCAAACCTATTCTGAGTTTGAATTTACCCAAACAGTTTATAATTATTTTATCCATCCGCAGTGGGATGAATTTGGCAGTCATACTCTTTATCTGAAAGTATTGATTGCAGATTATGAAGAAAAATATGCAGTGATAGAATTAATAGGCGAGTGGAATGATGCCATTGAAAACGATATCATGACTTTGAAAAGAGATGTGATTGATGTTTTTGAATCCCATGGCATTTCTAAATTTATATTGGTAGCTGAAAATGTTTTGAACTTTCATAGCGGCGATAATGATTACTATGAAGAATGGTATGAAGAAAGCTGTGATGAAAACGGCTGGGTGGTTTGTCTGAATATGCCGGCTCAAAGTCAGTATGAATTTAAAAATGCTCATCTCAACCGCTACGTTGAATTGATGGAACTGGATAACTGGCGAACCTATAAGCCATTTCATTTGTTTAAGAAAATAGACGGCGAACTTTCTGCCAGGTTAAAAGCATAAATGGTTGCCGGGTTGTTTGTTTCTGGTTCTTAAAACAAAAAATTCATTTCTTGAAATGAATTTACTTTTACCTGAAACAAATAACATGCAACAACCAACCAAAAGCGGGCAATCAAAAACTTTTCCATGTCATTTGACCCACCGGCTTTATTTTTGCATAGCTACCTGAATCTTCAATAACTATCTGAATTTATGAATTGGTCACAGTTGTTCACTTCTTCCATTGGCAAAAAGATTGTGATGGGCGTTACCGGATTATTCCTCATATCTTTCTTAATCGTACACATGGGTGTAAATGCCTGCATTTTCAAAGATGTATTTGATACTACCGATGATGGTGATATGTTCAACCGTGCTGCCGATTTTATGGGCAAAACAGTTGTCATTCGCATCATGGAAATAGTTTTGTTCCTCGGATTCTTTGTTCACATCATACAAGGCTTTGCATTAGAATTTCAAAATCGAAGTAAGAGGAAAACAGATTATGAAGTTCAATTAGGCAATCGCGGCAGCAAATGGTATAGTCGATCGATGGGTTTGCTTGGTACTATTCTTTTACTTTTCCTTCTGTTGCATTGGTGGCATTTCTGGATTCCTTCAAGATTTACAAGTACCGGATTGGAAGAAATATATATGAGCAATGCAAGAATGAGTCATAACATGTTCAAGTTAATGAAAGTTACTTTCAGCGAGTGGTGGGTTGTGATAGTTTATGTGCTTGCATGTTTTTCTCTTGCATGGCATTTGCTTCATGGTTTTCAAAGTGCATTCAGAACGTTTGGTGTACATAACAGCAGGTACATGAAACTTATTAATGCGTCAGGTGTTGCATTTTCAATTATTGTTCCGTTAATATTTGCTTTGATGCCGTTGTCATTCAAACTTGGTTGGATTGGATAGAAGCCTCCCCAAACCCCTCCGAAGGAGGGGCTTGCTAACGCACAGACCGGATATTTGAATTGATCTTTACATGTGGAAGAGTTTGATAAAGGCGAAGGCGATAATAGAATTTGTCAATACAAACCATCCCCTCCCCGGAGGGGCGAATTTAGGAATGACACAAGTTTAGGACATCGGGGTGGGTTTGCTGAATAGAGAACTAAAAGTAGAAGTGTGCCCTTCGTTTTGCTCTGGGTAAACTGCAACGGATGCTGAGTAGAATTACAAAAGCTGGAACATAAAAAAATAATAAATTGATTTATGCTTGACGCAAAAATTCCACAGGGAGTTCCATTAGATCAGAAATGGGCATTCTACAAAGGCCATTGCAAATTGGTAAATCCTGCCAATAAACGCAAGTTGGAAATAATTGTGATAGGCACAGGTCTTGCCGGTGCATCTGCTGCTGCTTCATTGGGTGAGTTAGGTTACCAGGTAAAAGCATTTTGTTTCCAGGATTCTCCCCGCCGTGCACACTCCATTGCTGCGCAAGGCGGCATCAATGCAGCAAAAAATTATCAGAACGATGGCGATAGTGTGTTCCGTTTATTTTATGATACTATAAAAGGTGGCGATTATCGGGCAAGAGAAGCTAATGTGCATCGACTTGCTGAAGTCAGTGCAAATATTATTGATCAGTGTGTGGCGCAGGGTGTTCCTTTTGCAAGAGAGTACGGTGGATTATTAAGTAACCGTTCTTTTGGTGGCACGCAGGTGCAAAGAACTTTTTATGCAGCGGGGCAAACGGGACAGCAATTATTAATCGGCGCTTACCAGGCATTGGAACGGCAGGTGGCATTGGGAAATGTAAAAATGTACAGTCGCCATGAAATGCTGGATATAGTAATGATTGATGATAAAGCAAGAGGAATTATTGCAAGAGATTTAGTGAGTGGAGAATTGGAAAGACATTTTGGACATGCAGTTTTATTATGCAGCGGCGGTTATGGCAATGTATTTTATCTTTCTACCAATGCCATGGGCAGTAATGTAACGGCTGCATGGAAAGCACATAAGAAAGGCGCTTATTTCGGCAATCCTTGTTTTACACAAATTCATCCTACATGTATTCCTGTTAGCGGAGATCATCAGAGTAAATTAACACTGATGAGTGAGTCATTGAGAAACGATGGCCGCATTTGGGTACCCAAACAAAAAGCAGATAACAGAAAATCAATTGATATACCTGAAGAAGAAAGAGATTATTATTTAGAAAGAAGGTATCCTGCATTTGGAAACTTAGTACCAAGAGATGTGGCATCAAGAGCAGCAAAAGAAAGATGTGATACGGGGTATGGCGTGGGCACTTCAAAACAGGCAGTGTATCTGGATTTTGCTGATGCAATAAAACGTTATGGAAAAATAGAAGCAGGAAAACAAGGTTTGGAAAATTTGGATGATGCAGCTATTATTAAACTTGGAAATGAAGTAATGAAAGAAAAATATGGTAATCTATTCGATATGTATGAAAAGATAACGGGTGAAAACCCGTATCAATTACCGATGAGAATTTATCCCGCCGTGCATTATACCATGGGCGGTCTTTGGGTTGATTATGATCTGATGACAAATATTCCCGGTCTGTATGCATTGGGCGAAGCGAATTTTTCTGATCATGGCGCCAATCGTCTCGGTGCATCTGCATTGATGCAGGGATTGGCTGATGGTTATTTTGTTATTCCATACACTATTGGAAGTTATTTGGCTGATGAAATAAAAACGGCTGAAATACCAACTGATCATTCTGCATTTGTTGAAACCGAGAAAGCGGTGTCGGACAGGATCAATCAACTAATGAATATTAAAGGAAAGCAAACTGTAGAAAGTTTTCATAAACGATTGGGAAAAATAATGTGGGATAAATGCGGCATGGCAAGAAATGCAGAAGGATTGAAACAGGCCATTGCAGAAATTCAGCAATTGAAAAAAGAATTCTGGACTGATGTAAGAATACCCGGTGAAATAAATGAAATGAATCCTGAGCTGGATAAAGCCGGGAGAGTAGCAGATTTTATTGAACTGGGAGAACTGATGTGTTTAGATGCATTAAACAGAAATGAAAGTTGTGGCGGGCATTTCCGTGAAGAAAGTCAAACGGAGGAAGGGGAGGCACTCCGGCATGATGATCAATATATGTATGTATCCAATTGGGAATTGAAAGGCGAACACCAATGGGAACTGCATAAAGAAGAATTGAATTATGAAGTGGTGAAACCGAGTCAGAGAAGTTATAAATAGGAGTAAATTGTTTTATTGTTAAACTGCTAAATTGTTAAACTATTAAATTGTTTATCGTGGAAACAAAAAAGTTTTTAAAATTAAGCGACATTGAATCTTACCGCATTTCTTTCCACTTAAGTAATTATGTTTGGGACATAATAATTAAATGGAGCTCATTTTCTCAAAGAACTGTAGGGGAACAATTTGTAAGAGCAGTTGATAGTATCTCTGCAAATATTGCCGAAGGTTTCGGCAGGTATGGAAAAAAGGATAAAATTAAATTTTACAGGTATAGTCAAGGCTCTTTAAATGAATCTTTCGACTGGAATCAAAAATCGAAGGTGAGAAAATTAATTTCTAAAGAAGAGTATGATCACATCTTTGTCGAATTACAGAAATTACCAAAAGCAATAAATGCTTTGGTTTCGTTTACAAACCTAAAATTGAAAGTGTAGTCTTTACCAATAACAATTTAACAATTTACCAGTTTAACAATGGATCACAAAAGCATGAATCTTACATTAAAAGTCTGGAAACAAAAGAATGGAAATTCTTCAGGTAAGTTTGAAACCTACCAGGTAAAAAATATTTCTACAGAAATGTCTTTTCTTGAAATGTTTGATGTGCTGAATGAGCAGTTGATCACAGCAGGCAAAGAACCCATCGCATTTGATCATGATTGCCGTGAAGGAATTTGTGGGACATGTTCAATGTATATTAATGGCCGTCCGCATGGCCCCTGGCATGCAACCACCACCTGTCAATTGCACATGCGGGCTTTTAAAGATGGCGATACAATTGTTGTAGAGCCGTGGAGGGCAAATGCTTTTCCCGTAATAAAAGATTTGGTAGTGGACAGGTCAGCATTTGACCGCATCATACAGGCCGGCGGATTTATTTCCATTAATACCGGCAATGCTGTTGATGCCAATTCGATGCCTGTGGAAAAAGATAAAGCTGATTCATCGTTTGCGGCTGCTTCATGTATTGGTTGCGGCGCTTGTGTGGCTGCATGCAAAAATTCATCGGCCATGTTATTTGTTTCTGCCAAAGTCACACATCTTGCATTATTGCCACAGGGTTCACCCGAAAGAAAATCAAGGGCACTTAGTATGGTGGCTCAGATGGATAAAGAAGGCTTTGGATCCTGTACAAATACCGGCGCCTGTGAAGCTGTTTGCCCTAAAGAAATTTCTTTAGAAAATATTGCCCGGCTGAATAAAGAATATCTGATGGCGGGATTGACGGTGTCAAAATAATTTTACTTAAATATATTTTAAGAGGCTGTCTCAAAAGTTTATAGTAACAGGAAGAACACAAAGAATTAAGAATTTGTTTTAAGGCTTTGTGTTCTTTGTACCTTCTTAGTGTCCGTTGTGTTACTTATTTCTTAGCTTTTGAGACAGCTTCTTTTTTCATTACAGCAAGGGTTCGTATATTCATGTTTAATAAACTTGTTTATATGAACTCAAAAAACTTATTACCTGCTGCAGTACTATTTATTATTTCATGCAACAATCAAACTGAAGTGAACAAAGAAACATACAAATGGCCGCAAGGTGTGGCTACCCCAATTGCAGAAAAAAAGCCATATAAAATGGTGGCGCATGATGATGAACGGATTGACGACTATTACTGGATGAATGATTTTTTTAAAAAAGGACCCGACAGTACAAATATTGTAGATCATCTGAAAGCAGAGAACAATTATCTGGATACAATGCTGTCTGCTTCAAAACAATTTCGTGAAGATCTTTTTAAAGAACTGAAAGGAAGGATTAAAGAGAAAGACGAGTCAGTGCCATACAAACTGAACGGTTACTGGTATTACAACAGGTATGAAGAAGGAAAACAATATGCTGTTTATTGCCGTAAAAAAGAATCGCTGGATGCGGCTGAAGAAATAATGCATGATGCCAACAAAGCTGCCGAAGGCACAAAATATTATAGTGCAGCAGGATTATCAGTAAGTGATAATAATGAAATGATGGCAATTGGTGAGGATGATGTAAGCCGTCGTTTGTACAGGCTGCGGTTTAAAAATTTAAATACAGGTGAATTTTCACCAGAAACAATTATTAATACCGAAGGGGGTTCTTATGCATGGGCAGCCGATAACAAAACAGTTTTCTATATTAAAAAAGACATCATCACTTTATTGGGCTTCCAGGTTTGGCGGCATGTGGTGGGTACAGAACAGGCGGCTGATGTAAAAGTGTATGAAGAAAAAGATAACCGGCATTATATAAATGTAAGCAGAACCAAATCAAAAAAATATATTTTCATTTATTCTGAACTGAGCAGTGAGCAAAGTGAGCATCGTTTTCTGGATGCTTCTAATCCCACCGGAGAGTTTGTATTATTTCATCCCCGTACCATGGGATTGGTGTATGATGTGGATCATTATAATAATAAATTTTATGTCCGCACTAATCTTGATGCTAAAAACTACAGGTTAATGGAATGTCCTTTGGATAAAACTGAAAAAGAAAACTGGAAAGAAGTAATTCCACACAGGGCAGATGTACTACTGACCGACATTACAATTTTTAACGAACATCTTGTGATTTCTGAAATGAAAGAAGGATTGATGGGTATCCGGATAATAAATCAAAAAGATAAGGCTGAACATTATCTTCAGTTTGATGAACCGGCTTATCTCGCTTCCGTTGGTATGAATCCGGATTTTAATACCAGCACAATCCGTTTCAATTATACATCCATGATTACTCCCGGTTCGGTTTACGATTATAATATGGATACAAAAACAAAGGAGTTGAAAAAACAAAATGAAGTAGTGGGTGGCTATGATAAAAATGAATATGTAACAGAAAGAACTTTTGCAACATCCCGTGATGGCAAAAAAGTACCCGTATCTGTTGTTTATAAAAAAGGAATGAAGAAAGACGGCAGTCATCCGTTGTTGCTTAATGCGTATGGCTCTTATGGATCATCAAGCTTTGCCACTTTCAGCAACAACCGGCTTAGTTTATTAAACAGGGGTTTTGTTTTTGCAATTGCACATATAAGAGGCGGACAGGAAATGGGCCGCCAGTGGTACGATGATGGAAAGATGATGAATAAAATAAACAGCTTTAATGATTTTATTGATTGTGGCGAGTTTCTTATTAAAGAAAAATATTCTTCGCCGGGGCATTTGTATGCACAAGGCGGCAGCGCCGGCGGTTTGCTGATGGGTGCTATTACAAATATGCGACCTGATTTATGGAATGGGGTAGTAGCACAAGTGCCTTATGTGGATGTAATAACCACCATGAGTGATGCAAGTATTCCTTTAACAACAGGTGAATATCTTGAGTGGGGAAACCCGGTAAACAAGGATGAATATTTTTACATGAAATCTTATTCGCCTTATGATAATGTAGAAAAGAAAGCATATCCAAATTTGCTGGTAACAACCGGACTTCATGATTCGCAGGTGCAGTATTTTGAACCGGCAAAATGGGTAGCCAAACTCAGGGAAATGAAGACTGATAAAAACATTATTTTATTTCATACAAATATGGAGGCAGGACATGGCGGCGCATCCGGAAGATTTGATTATTTAAAAGAAGTTGCGTTGCAGTATGTTTTTCTTTTTGCGTTGGAAGGGATTTCGGAGTAAGAGTAGCTATAATTTTTTTAGAATAATAGGCGAGGGGTTGCTGCTATGCGCTTTACCAGCACACAACCTGCCCCGAACACTTTCGGGGGCAAACCCTTGCCGACAGCATGATTTAATTTGGAAAAGAGAAAACCCCAGGGAACTGAATGAAAATTCATGAAAGAAATAAATACCTTTACACTGGCAAATATTTTAAAAATTAAAACTGAATAAATAATGAAAGTATTAGTTGACATTCAGGATAAGCAAGCTTCTTTTGGCATGGAAGTTTTACGCAGTCTTAGTTTTGTAAAAAAAGCTAAACCACTTTCAAAAAATTCAATTCAGTTATGGAATCATTTGAAAGAAGCCGCGCAGGAAGTAAGATTGCACAAACAGGGAAAAATAAAACTCAAAACTGCACAAGAATTGCTCGATGAGTTATAATATAATTCCAACACCGGTTTGAAAAAGAATTAAAACGTCTTTTAAAAAAATTTCCTTCACTCAAAAATGAGTTTGCAGCTTTAATAGATGATATTTCTTCAAACCATGAAACAGGCACATTCATAGGCAATCATTGTTATAAAATCCAGATTGCAATTGCAAGTAAAGGCAAAGGAAAACGGGGCGGAGCCAGGGTAATTACTTATTTATATATTCAAACTGAAACTGTTTATTTACTTACCATTTATGATAAGTCTGAAAAAGAAGATGTAACCAATGCTGAGTTACAAATTATGATTCTGAATCTTGAGTTATAAATTTTAATGAGGGACTTTTTTTGTGGGGCTTTCGGCTATTGTTCTTAATGTTGGCTGTTGTAAATGTCAATCCTGAAGTCTAATTGACTTTGTAATGTCTTTTACAAAAGTTACAGTTCGTCTTTTTGTGTCGCTACTACAGAAGTGGCAGTTGTTATACATTTTGGTTATTATCTCCGTTTCAATTTCTGATTCTTTTTTGTCGTAATTATTTAGTCCGCTATAAGCAATTATTTCAGTCCATTGTTTGTAACGTTGTCCAGAAGTGTCTTTGTCCATGTAATCAAAAAATTCTTTAGGAAATTTTGTTGCATACGCTAATGCAGGAACACCCGGATATTCACCTAATGCGCCGTCGCTGATTGTAATTGTAAAGTCTAAGCACCAGCGATAAAATGGTCTCAATAAACTGTCATTTGTTGTCACATGAGAGAGTAGTTGCGTTGTGGAGTCACTGTCAGTTGGCCTGAACTGTCCTTTGTAAAATGCTTTTGCTATGTCAGCAACTTTAGGATTGTCAAGGTAGAAGCTAACGGGCTTACCGCCGATAGTGTCAGGTAACAGGTGGGATGAGCCATTTAATCTGTCAATCCAAATATTATTTACTTTTCCTGAAGTGTCGCCTTTATTAATTATGGGAGTATTGTCAACCGAAGAGCTTTGACTTATCGGCGAATTACTGTTACAAGAAATGAGTAAGATGAAAGTCCAAAAAATATATCTCATAAAGTTGTAGGATATCGCTATTTATGGCAGCTTATATTCGCCGCTTTAAGTAGCAGGAGAAATTCATCGACAGTCCGCATGAACTGAAGCCTGATAATGGTAGAGCTGATTGTGACCATGTCTATCCTCTATTACTTAAACCTACTGTTAATGGCTGGTTTTATAATACGGAACGTGTAGTTAATCCGATTTTATAATTTTTGTATTTTTTGGCAACTATAATTATTATAAAAGGCCTGGTTGTCATGGTTTGTTTTTCTCCAATTTTTGTTTCAAATTCAAAATTTAATTTCTTATTACTGATTTTTACTAATTTTTCAGGTATTAATGTCGTATTAAAATCAGTAACCTCATCGATAACAACAATTACGAATTGTTTTGTAAAATCAATACTGGTTGGTTTCCCGTCATTTCCCATAACTGTTGCCATACTGAAAATTTCAGCAAATTTTATAGCTGATAAAATTTTATTGCCTGTTATATCACTCCTTTTAAAAGTGTTATTTACGAAATAATTATTGGCTAATTTGAAAGGAATATTTGATTTATTCTGTCCAAATGATGATGTAACTGCACAGACAGTTAGCATTATAAATGTTGAAATTTTGTATGTCATTTTTTTAATTTTTATTTTCCTGCTCTTAAGGCTTTTCGGATTAGCCTGTCTTAAACGGCTTGCTGCTGTGCTGGTTTTTTATAACTGTCAGCCAGGCAACTGAAGCCGATTAAAAAACTGATGATGAAGGTAACAACTTAAATCCAAATAGAATTCAGTCAAGCCCGATATTAACTTATATTAATACAAATGCCGATTGATATTCCGTCAGCCAGCATAGCAGAAAACACCTTGTTAGCGGTAGTTTAGTTATTTTTCTTTTCAGTCAGCAGACGGTTGTCTGAGTTTAGCTACTTTTCTTTTATTTGCTATTCCAGTCAAAGTCAATAAAATTAAAAGAACTGCGAAGCTTCCAAAAAAAGTCATGAGCTGATTTAACGAACCAACAGTTTCAGTGAGTGGCTGAATTTGGTTATGCTCAGTTAGTAAATTCTTTATTAATTCATTTAAGGAATGTAATGAACCTGCTAAAAGCAATGGCCAACCATTTCTTCTATCTTTCAGGAAAAAGAGGAGTCCTGTAAATAAACAAACATAACGGCCGGTTACCCCGGCAGTTTCGAATCTATAGAATGTTTCCGGGCCTTCAATTTTGAATTGGGGAACAAAACTAATCAGAGTAAAAAACAGAGCTATCCCCATGAATAATATAACAGTACTCAAAAGAAAGGCTCCGTGCAGCTTTCTTTGTTTTTTAAAGATAAATGCCAACATTATTAAAAATCCCATTTCTATGGTTACCATCACATTTTGCACAATCAAAAAATCACCTTGACCTGAAGTTAAACCTTTGTAAGCTGAATGGACAGACATAAGTGCGATAGTAGCAAATAACAAAGGACCAATAAACAAAATTGATAATCCTATTTTACGGTGAATTAAATATTTTTTATTTCCGATAAGGCTGAGTTGATATAGCAACAAAAGCAACCAAATAAAATTTGTTATAACATGAAGGTGGTGATATAGGTTAGGATTTGAATCAACTTTAAAATAGATGTTCCAAAATCCTGTAATAGTTAATAATATTACAATGAATATCAGTAAATATTCAAGCATATATTTTTTAAAATTTTTCATTTATTGTTTTGGTCAGCGGTTGACTATTTGCTGTTGCTAGCTGGTTTTAAATTACCGCTAACGGTAGGGCTTGCTGCTGTGC
>JANOJO010000433.1:0-11309 GCA_031418795.1 Bacteroidota bacterium
TGAGAATTCCAAAGTTTCTTCATTCAAATTTGGTATTCCATAAAAATCATTTTCTTTAATTTCCTCATATAATGCATAGCCCAATAGAAGTTTTTTAACATAATCCGCTCTTTTCCCACTTCCGATTAGCTTTGAAAGTATTTTTATACGTTCATTAAAGGGCCGTTTTGAATATTTTTGAGCAACTTGTTTTAAATATCTTGCTTTTGCAAGGGGATCCCAATCATCGACACCTGTGATGTGCCTATAACCTAAATACTCTAAAACATCATCGCGGGTCTCATAAATAATTACAGGTACTTGATTTGGAATTTTTTTAGCTTCATCAATTATTTCTTCAACAGTACTATTTTTTATAGAAGCATCTTCTAATCTGTTCAAAAGCTTAAGTGCTGCTAACCTTCGATTTCCTTCAACTACAGTGTATTTTTTCCCCTTCAGAGGTATGGCAATTAAGGGCTCTCCGTCAAAATATCCTTGCTGAGCTATTGATTGCATCAAATCAGTAACCTTGCCCTCAGCTAACATATATCTGATAATTTGTCCACTTGAAGATCCCTTCTTAGTAGTTGGTAAGCGGGGATTTTCGTAGTCAAATTCCAAATCGGAGACTAAAACTTCTTTACGGTCTATTTGGGCCATATGATTGTTAAGTTTTTTAAAATTACTGGTTTTTTACTTACAGCCATAATTTCGAATCTTATTAACCTCAAATTTTTATACTCTTGCCAAATGTTCTTTACGTTGTTGTTGGTGATTACTTTATACTCGCATGGGTTCCCTATATGAACATCTATGAAGAAAAGTGCTCTGAAATCCAGTGTGGTTTTTTAAGCATAAATCCTTGCAATCGCATCCCTGTATTTTTCCTCTATCACTTTACGTTTTAGTTTCAGCGTGGGAGTTAGTTCGCCGCCATCCACACTCCACTCTTCGGGCAGCAGTTCAAATTTTTTAATTTGCTCTACCTGGTTAAAATGCTGGTTGTATTTTTCTACTATATCTTTTATAAGTGATAAAACTTTCTCGTTCCTGATTATTTTTTCATGGCCGGTAAATTCAATTCCATTTTCTACACACCATTCTTTTAGTGCATTGAAAGAAGGCACAATCAATGCTCCGGTAAATTTTTGATCAGCGCCTGTTACCATCATCTGCTCTATCCATTTCGATTCTTTCATTTTATTTTCAATAGGCTGTGGCGCCACATATTTTCCACCTGATGTTTTAAAAATTTCTTTTTTACGATCTGTTATTTTTAAAAGTTTTGCAGCAGGATTTTTTTTATTTTCTATAAAAACACCAATATCGCCTGTACGAAACCATCCATTGATTATTGTTTCTGAAGTAAGGTCGGGTCTTTTGTAATAACCCATCATTACATTCGGGCCCTTACAGATTATTTCGCCGTCTTCAGCAATTTTTACTTCTACATTTTCAATTACTGTTCCTACTGTTCCAAACATTCTGCCCGCCGGATTCATTCTGTTTACACTTATCACCGGAGATGTTTCCGTTAATCCATATCCTTCAAGTACCGGCACTTTCGCTGCCGTGAATACTCTTAATAATTTTACCTGGCAGGCGGCAGAGCCGGTTACAATGGCTTTTACATTTCCACCCAATGCTTCACGCCATTTGCTAAAAATTATTTTATTAGCAATGCCAAGCTGCAGGTAATACCATAGTCCCATTTTTTTATTTATATCATATTGCAAGCCCAGGCTCAGCGCCCAGTTAAATAATTTCTTTTTAATACCAGAGAGCTTTGATGCTTTTGACATGATGCGTTCATATACTTTTTCAAGCAGCCGGGGCACGGTGGTAAATATGGATGGTTTTACTTCTTTCAGGTTGTCGCCAATGGTATCCATATTTTCTGCATAGTAAATAGATACGCTTTTATAAATGTAAACGTAGCTTATCATTTTTTCAAAAATGTGATTGAGCGGCAAAAAACTTAATGCCCTAAATCCCGTCACACCTATTTCTTCAAATACACAATCGCAATCCAGTACATTGCTCACAATATTTTTATGACTCAGCATTACTCCTTTAGGTGTGCCCGTGGTACCCGATGTATAAATAATGGTGGCAAGATCTGCCTCAGTTATTTTTTCTGAGTAAAGATTAATCTTTGCAAGCATGTCAACAGTAGCATCACCCAGTACATCTTTCCAGTGCATTGCATTGGGCACATGCTCAAATGTAAATACATGCTTCAGCGATGGTACATTATCTTTTAAGCTTTTTACTTTTAAGTAAAGCTCTTCATCGTTTACAAAAATTATTTTTACCTGTGCATCATTCAAAATGAATTGCAGTTCGTTTACACTTATAGTGGGATATACGGGTACAAGCACTGCTCCAATTTTCTGTACAGCCAAATCCGTCATTAACCACTCCGGCCTGTTTTTACTCAGCACAGCTACTTTATCCCTGCCTTCTGCCGTCATATCATTTGCAGAAATACCAAGATTAATTAAACCGCTTGCAAACCGGGTTACCGTATCTGCGACTTCTTTTGTGCTGATTGGTTTCCATTTACCGCCGGTTTTGGCTGCAAACATATCCGGTTGTGGTGCAGTAGTCAGTTGATAATCTAAAAAGTCAAACAATCTTTTTGGTGCTGGCATGTGCTATTTTTTAAAAAATCTTAAACAATCCGTTATTCTCTTTTCGTAAAAATTGGGTTTGGTGAAACAATTTATAGAAAAACTAAGTATAAAAAAAGCCCCTTTTGGGGCAGCGATTACTATAATTTATTTTCCCTGGTAATATTGCCCCGGCGGCACTCTGAATACCCGGCTTTTTTGAAAAGCAGTGAATCCATTGTATTCATCTGCGTGGGTTTTTGTCCAGCTATCGTAAGCGGCTAAATTTTCTACCGTTCCGAAAAGCCATTGATTATAGGCTTCAAACATTCCTTCGCGAAGTAATTGCTGCTGGTAATCAAATAACCGAAGTGGAAATTTTACCGCATTGTTTTCATACCAGTCAAGTATAAACCTTGTTCTCACCATGGTTAATGAAGTAGTGGTTACGCCTTTTGATACTAATGAAGTTTGCCTGTTCATGGTTTCAAGAAATGCTTTTGCAAAGGCACTTTTGTTATTCTCTTCTCCTTTCATCATATCAGCTTCAGCAAACAGTTTTTCTTTGTAGCCTTTCAGCAAAAGCTCTTTCATGGCTGCGCCACGCTGGCTCAGGCTTTCCATGTTCACAAAAATTTCACCATAAACAAGCCCCCACACTTTTTCTTTTGTATAAAAATAAAATAGTGCAGCGTTGTAATAGTTGCCACCAAAGGCCGGATCAATTTCTATTCCTTTTTCCCATTGATCAATAGCACTGAAATCTTTTCTGCTCCAGAGCAGTTCGCCATACTCACTGTAAAGCTGCCCGCTTTTTGGAAATTTTTTTAATCCCTGTTTGTAAATCTTTTCACACTCTTTGGCATCTTCCAATGCTTTATACACATTGCCCGCCAGTTGAAATGCCATTACATCTGCATCATCGCGGTTAATAATGTTTTTAACTCCTTCAATCGCTTTTTCATAATCTCTTTTATAATAAAAGCACTGAACCAAGTCTTTTTGAAATTCAAGATTATTTTTATCCTGCTGCAGGGCACGGTTCAAAACAAGGATGGCGTTATCCCAATCTGACTGCATCATAAAATTGCGGGCTGTCAGGTGAAGTGTTTTGGGATCTTCAGACTGTGCAGCGGCAAGCCAGGAAAGGGAGATGAAAGAAAAAATGAAGAATAGCTTTTTCATAGTACAAAGTAAAATAAATGAGTGGCAGGAATGAAAGTATTGGGTGCAAGATTACGAATTATTTCACACCTCACCCCTAATCCCCGCCTGAATGACTCAGTCGGGCAGGCCTCTCCGAAGGAGAGGTGAAATTCTAAATCAAGTGAGTCAATAACCCATCTCTCAGCTTGGGTTCAAACCAGGTGCTTTTCGGTGGCATTACTTTACCACTGTCGGCAATATCAAAAAGTTGATCGATAGAAACGGGAAATAAACTGAAGGCCACTGCCATCTCACCACTGTTTACTCTTTTTTCTAATTCATTCAATCCGCGGATACCACCAACAAAATCAATCCGGGTATCAATTCTTGGATCTTCAATATCAAGAATTTTAGCTAAAATATTTTTTTGAAGTATGGTAACATCGAGCACACCAATAGGGTTATTTTTATAAGTGCCTTCTCTTGCTGTAAGAAAATACCAATCGCCATTGATGTACATGCCAAACTCATGAAGCACTGATGGCTTTACCGGCTCCGGGCTGTAAGTAATCATAAAATCATCCTGCAGGGCGCCGATAAATTCTTCTTTCGTTAAATCATTCAGATCTTTTACTACCCGGTTATAATCCAAAATGGCTAACTGGCTTGCAGGAAAAATGGTGGTAAGAAAATATTTTGCTTCGTTGCTGTGGGGTAATTCTTTACTCACTTTGGCAGCGGATGCAGCCCGGTGATGCCCGTCAGCTATATAAGTGAAAGGAACTTTTGTATCAAACAAATTGGAGATAGAATTGATTACATCATCCCGGTCTATTATCCAGATGCTGTGCTGAACTTTATCGCCGGCAATAAAATCATACACAGGTTTATTTTTTGCTTTCCATCCGTTGATTAATGCATTTACTTCCATCACATCACGGTAAGCCATAAACACATTTCCGGTTTGTGCTTCAATAGTCCGCATGTGGTCAATCCGGTCTTTTTCTTTTTCGGGCCGGGTCAATTCATGTTTTTTTATTACATCATTAAAATAATCTTCAACCGATGATACACAAACCAAACCTGTCTGGCTTCTGCCATCCATTATCAACTGGTATATATAGTAGCAGGGTTTTGCTTCATTAAAAAGAACGCCATCATGTATAAGTTGCTGTAAATTTTCTTTTGCTTTTTCATATACTGCTGCGTTATGCGAATCAATATCTGCGGGTAAACCTGCCTGTTCGGCAGGCAGGTCAATTTCTGATTTGGTAACATGCAAAAAGGATACAGCATTTCCATTTGCTTCCACTCTTGCTTCTGCACTGTTCAGCACATCATAAGGCCGGGATGCTACTTGTTTTGCCAGATCTGTTTGTGGTCTTAATGCTTTGAAGGGTTTTATGATTGCCATTTCTAACTTGAGATTTTTTTTGATTATCGAATCTTATCCTTTTTTCATTGCAAACTCTTTCATCAAATCAGTAATTGCTTTCACACTTTCAATAGTCAAAGCATTGTACATAGAAACCCTGAAGCCGCCCACACTGCGATGGCCTTTTACACCCACCATGTTTTCCTGTTTACACAGTTCCAGAAATTCTTTTTCCAGATTTACATCATCCATTACAAACACAGCATTCATTTCGCTTCTGTCTTCTTTGGCCACCACACCTTTAAATAACGGCAGGCTATCGAGTGTATTATAAAATAATGTTGCTTTTGCATTGTTTAATTTTTCCAATGAAGCTACTCCGCCTTGTTCTTTTAACCACCGCAATGTAAGCATGGCTGCATAAACTGCAAACACAGGAGGTGTATTCAGCATGCTGCCATCTTTTATATGATTGCGGTAATCAAGTATGGTTGGAATGGGTCTGCTTACTTTTCCCAGAATATTTTTATTTACAACAACAACATTTACACCCGCAGCCCCCATATTTTTTTGTGCTCCTGCATAAATAAGATCAAACTTATTAAAATCTAACACCCGGCTGAAAATATCGCTGCTCATATCGGCCACTAAGGGCACACCACAATTGTAGGGAATATTTTTCCATTGTGTACCGGCAATCGTTTCGTTGGTGGTGATGTGCAGGTAAGCAGATGCCGGGCTTACTGAAATATTTTTTGGAATAGAAGTATAATTAGTTTCTTTAGTTGTACCTGCTATTTCCACCCTGCCAAAAAGTTTTGCTTCTTTAATGGCTTTTGCTGCCCATGCTCCCGTATCTGTATAAGAAGCAAGTTCTTTTTCATTCAGCAGGTTCATGGGTAATTGCATAAACTGAGTAGTGGCACCGCCATGCAAAAACAATACTTCATGATCATCATCCAGCAGCATTAATTCTTTTACCAAAGCTCTTGCTTCATTCATCACTGGTTCAAACAAATTAGTCCGATGCCCTATTTCAAGAATGGATAGTCCTGTATTATTAAAGTTGAGAATAGCCCGGCTTGCTTCTTCAAAAACTTCTTTGGGTAAAATGGAAGGGCCGGCATTGAAATTATGAATCATTTTTACCCCACTGATTGGGGAATTGGCAACACTCATGTAAAAAAAATTGAAGTGCAAATGTAATGAATAATGAATCTTTAGGAATGTTCAATATTCCCTTTTATGGAATGTGGTTTTCTTCCCTTCCTTTTATCTTACTGTTTTTCCAGGCATTGTTCAGCTCTTCAAATTCTTTTATATCTTCAGGTGAAAGTTCTTTGCCGGATAAATTTTTCAAATCCGGCTGCCCTGCATTTGCCCATGCGGTGTACCAAAAAGATGCAATGGCGTAAATGGATTGCCTCATTCTTCTTTCTACCATGCCATTTAATTTTTTATCATAAGCAATTGAAAAAGCAGAAGAATACTGACGGATGGTAATTCCGTTTCTTTCTTCAAATGCAAATTTCTGATCCGGAGAAAAACTATTGCTCAGTTCTTTTTCAAATAATAAAACCGAATCGCTTGCTGCCGCACTCTCCAGCACCCGCTGCCAGATAAAATCACCTGGGTTTTTTATGTACTCCGCTTTGCCAATAAAAAAATCCCAATTTTTATCTGCAAGTAATTCGGGTAATCGACTTTCCCAAAAACCATGAATGCCCCGTTGATCAGTAAACTGCCCGTTGTGATTACTACTGGCATGCAGCGGCACATGAGCATCAGAAATATAATGCCCGATTTCAGCAGAGAGTTTTAAAATTCTTACCTGATTTTTTTCTTTAAATGCTGTTGTCAATCGCAGCAGCATGGTTTGTACCCACCAGGGCACGGTACCATACTGCATCAAACTGTCTTCGGTAAATTTTGCCACGGCATCATTCCATTTTCTTGGCAAATCAGCAAATGGGTATTTGCCATAATGATCTATATCTATATAATGCCGTGGCCCTTCTTCGGGTATGGCATAGCGGCGCATATCAGGATCCACAGCATGCTCACTGATGAAATCAATATGCTGCTTGTACAGCTGCATCATTTCCGGCGGCAAAAGAAAAATAGCGTGGTAGTTTATTTTTTTATGGGCATAAAAGCCCCAGCAGAAGGAAGTGATTGAAAAACCAAGCAATATTAATAAGGAAAATATTTTTTTCATCTTAATGGCTGTATTGCCAAATTGATTAATTGTTATTTACTTCAAACAATTTAGTCATTTAACAATTAATCAATTTATTTTCTTCGCTTCTTCATGTCTTTCCGCATCTAAATCCACCACGCCACCGGTTACTGCATATTTCATGGCTTCACCGGAAGTTATCTTATCTATCTTCTTTATTTTTTCTCTTGGTAAAATATAAAGTTGCCCTGCAAAATTGTAAGATTGCGGTACATACACCGCTACTTTATCTGCACCCATTTCAAATTTTTGCATTTCCTCATCTGTAAGAAAACCAATAATCCATACATCTTCTGCAAAAACATTGGCGAGCACGGCCTTATTAAATTTTCTTTTATCTCCGGCAAAAGCTTCAAAGAAATCTTTGGTGGAAGAGTAAATAAATTTTACTCCCGGTGTTCTTTCCATCCAGGTATCAAAAAAATTAATAAAACCTCCCATGAGGAAATGAGAACTTACCCAACCCACCAGCACAACAAAAACAATAATGATGACAAACCCAACACCAGGAATGCGGATATAGGGTTCCAGAATGCCATCAATTTTATTAAACATCCACCAGAGAACATAGGCCGTAATACCAATTGGCGCCAGGATGATGACCCCCTGGATAAAATAGCGGAAAATCTTTTTAAGTGTTACCCGGTTTTGCAAAGGTTCTTTAGCCACCATAATAAATTAATTGGTGTCAAAAGTAAACTAAAAAATAAACGGCAGGCGGTATTAATATCAAATGAACGGAAAAATAAATTGATGGAAACTTTGGCTACAAAAAAAGTTTCCATAGTTTTGTGTCCCTCCCGATAATTATCGGGATTAAAAAATGGAAGCACAGGAAAGAATAAAACTAAAGGCTGACGAACTTTTCCGCCGTTATGGCATCCGCTCAGTTACGATGGATGAGATTGCCACACAATTAGGCATTTCTAAAAAAACAATTTACCAGTATTATGCAGATAAGAACCGGTTGGTAGATGCAGTAGCGGTTGATGAAATAAAGTTTTCACAGGAAAGCTGCACAAAGGATATGGCCATGTCTGTCAATGCCATTGAAGAAATTTTCAGGGTAATGGAGTTTGTGGAAGTCATGTTCAGAAGTATGAATCCTGCTATGCTTTTTGATTTGGAAAAATATCATCCATCAGGGTATAAAAAATTCTTGGAACATAAGAATCGTTTTTTATATGACATGATAAAACGAAACCTGGAAAGGGGTATTGAAGAAGAACTGTACCGGCCGGAAATAAACGTGGAAATAATGACCCGCTACAGGCTGGAAAGTATGATGATTGCTTTAAATACGGAATTGTTTTCTCCATCAAAATTTAATCTGGTCACCCTGCAGCAGGAAATTATTGAACATTTTCTGTATGGTCTGGCCACATTAAAAGGTTACAAACTGATTTTAAAATATAAGCGGCAACGTTTAAACAAATAATATATGAGCTTATTTAAAACGAAAACTATTTTACCAACACTTTTTTTTATTTGCCTTGCTGGTCTGCATGCAAATGCACAACAGACTTACGAAATATCTGTAAAAGAGGCCGTGGACATTGCATTTAAAAATGTAAACGATTTGAAAAATGTAAGGCTCGATTATAAAATATCCGAAGCAAGAAACAAAGAAATTATCGGCATGGCGTTGCCCCAGGTAAGCGGCAGTTTCCAGGGCAATCATTACCTGTCATTGCCGCAAATACAATTTCCTGATGGTACAGATAAAGCAATCTATGATGTACTGCGTGATAACGGAGTAAGGGATGGTTCAGGCAATCCTATTACCACGGTTGCCGATGTTAGTTTTAGAAATTTCAGCTTTTTCACTCCCTGGAATATTAATGGCGGCATCAGTGTGCAGCAATTGCTATTTGAACCGCAGGTATTTGTTGGGCTGGAAGCAAGGAAAGAGTTACTTGCAAACAGCGGGATGCACCTAAAAGTGGCAGAAGATAAAGTAAGAGAAGCCGTGCATAAAAACTATTATGCCGTTTTGATTTTGCAAAAACAATCAGGCTTTGTACAGGAAAGCATCAAGCGGCTGGAAAAACTTTCCTCCGACATGAATGAAATGTTTAAAAATGGATTTGTAGAAAAATTAGATATTGACAAGACAACAGTTTCATTAAACAATACAAAGACCATAGAAAGTCAATTAAGAAATGGAATCATCATTGGTTATGCTGTATTGAAAATGACTTTGGGTTTATCACAAGCCGATAGCCTGGTGCTGAAAGATGTACTGACTCCCCAACAAATAAAAGATGGTGTGCTGGATGAAACATTTGAATATGAAAACAGAAATGAAATTAAATTACTCAACAGTGCAAAGAAACTTCAGGGCTATGATATACGCAGATACAAACTATCCTATGCTCCTACACTGGCTGCGTTTTATAACTATCAGAGAAATGGTCAAAGAGCTGCAGGTGATAATGCCAGCGCCTCGCCCTGGTTTTGGTATAGCACAAGCATCGTGGGTCTTTCTATAAACGTTCCCATTTTTGATGGCCTGCAAAAGAAAAATAAAATCAGGCAATCTCAGTTCAATCTTGAAAAAGTAGAAAACACACTTGACCAGGCAAAAAAAGGAATTGATTTTGAAAGAACGGTTGCAAAGAATTCTTTATCTAATGCTATTCTTACCATGGATGCACAGGAAAAAAATATGCAACTGGCAGAAAGAGTTTATAACACGGTAAAGAAAAAATATGAGCAGGGGGTGGGTTCAAGTTTTGAAGTACTACAGGCCGATACAGAAATGCAGCAGGCGCAATCTAATTATTTCAAATCCTTGTACGATGCCATCATTGCTAAAATAAGTTATCAAAAAGCATTGGGAAAACTATAGCCTCATCCTTTATCCCCGCCTGAATGACTCAATCGGGCAGGCTTCTCCTGGCGGAGAAGGAAGGGGCGGCTTCAAAATAAAACAAAAAAAAAGATTAAAAACGAAAACTATGAATAAGTTATTGATGATTGCAGCAATTGTATCTGCAGTGGTTATTACATCATGCAGCAGCAGTGCAAAAGAAACCAAAGGCGAACTGGGTGATAAAAAAGCTAAACTTGAAAAGCTGAAAGGAGACAAAACGAAATTAGATGGGGATATAAAAAAGCTGGAAACTGAAATTGCAAAACTAGATACGGCTTCGCAAAAGGACAAAGCAAAATTGGTGGCAGCTTCTCCTGTAACACAAGAAGATTTTGTACACTATATAGAACTGCAGGGCAGGGTAGATGCTACAGATGTTGTAATTGTAACACCAAGAGGAATGCCGGCACAGGTAAAAGAAATTTATGTAAAGCGTGGTGATATGGTGAAGAAAGGTCAGTTGCTTTTAAAACTTGATGATGCTATTATGCTGCAGCAACTGGAAGGTGCAAAAACCCAGCTTGCTTATGCACAAAACATTTATAACCGCCAGAAAAATCTTTGGGACCAGAGCATTGGCACAGAAGTGCAATTGATTTCTGCAAAGAATAATGTGGATGCATTGGAAAAACAAATTGAAACACTGAATGAAAACTGGAAAACTTCTTTTGTGTATGCACCCATCAGCGGTTTAGCAGATATGGTAAATATAAAAGCAGGAGAAACTTTTGTTGGCGCTTCTGCCATGGGGCCGCAAATTCAAATTGTAAACAGCAGCAGTATGAAAGTGGTAACTGAGGTTCCGGAAAATTATCAAACCCGTGTAAAAAAAGGTTCGCAGTTATTAGTATCAATACCTGATGCAGGCGTGGACAGTCTCAAAGCTGTCATTAGTATTTTGGGCGCCACCATTGTCAATAACTCAAGAGCATTTTTTACAGAAGCAAAAATTCCATCATTACCCAACTTAAGAATTAACCAGGTGGCATTGGTAAAAATTAAAGATTACTATGCACCCAACGCAATCACCATCCCGGTTAACGTAGTACAAACAGATGAAAAAGGAAAATACGTTTATGT
>JANOJO010000434.1:0-15277 GCA_031418795.1 Bacteroidota bacterium
ATTGTTATATAAATAAATACCCGACGTTTCATAATAAAAAATTTACCAGGTTAAATATAAAGACTTACTCTTCTTTCTTTTTTACAATCAAAAACCAATCATTCTCCAACGGCAAGTAACCGTAATCATAGTTATAGTAATAAGTTTTACCAGTTTTAGTTGTGTAAGTGTGTGTCAGGTATTTAAAATGAAACCCCAGCCGCTGTAATTTATCTCTATTTGCTTTGGCAGTTTCTTCTCCAACAGGTAAAATACTTTCCAGAATTTTCCGGTTTTTCATCAGCGTGTTATTGACGTTTCTTACATAACTGCTGTGGCCTCCTTTAGATTTTTGTTGATTGTTGTAATTGTTTCGGCAGTAATCATTACAAAATTTTTTATCAACTCTTCCTTTTAGTTTCTCGCCGCAGGCAAGACAGGTTTTGGTTTCTAATGCAGGCATAGTAATGGTTTCAGGGAATTAAGGTACGGGAAAATATCCGTGTGCAAACGTTTTTACCCGTTTAGCTTCACAAGTAAACGGATAAAAACCGGATAACGTTTTCCGGCACTATCATCTTTGTGTTGTCAATCGGAAATGACGTCACCGGTTGATTGAGATAACAAAATTCAAAAACAGTTCTGCGATAAGCAGGGCACAAATTTTAAAACTATGTACGCTTTAAAAAACAAAGTACAATTGATTGGAAATCTTGGTGGCAAACCAGAAGTAAAGAACACAGAAAATGGCAAGAAGCTGGCTCAGTTCAGCATTGCCACCAGCGAAAGTTACCGCAATGCAAAAGGAGAAAAAATTACAGATACGCAATGGCATCGTGTAGTAGCATGGGGCAAGCTGGCAGAGATTGCAGAAAAATATCTTGACAAAGGAAAAGAAGTTGCTATCGAAGGTAAATTGGTAAACCGAAGTTATAATGATAAAGACGGCAACAAAAAATACATTACCGAAATACAGTTGAATGAACTGCTGATGCTGGGAACAAAACCGGCAGAAAGCTGATACATCAATTGGCCACAGGTTATGCGTGTAATAATATTCATTGTTACAGCATAATCTGTGGCTTTTATTTTTTCTTGAAATGACTTTAGTAGTTTAGCAACTGTATTATGAATTACGACGCAACCAACGAAATGTTTCGATTGGCTACTGAGTTAGTCAATCAAAGTTCCCGTAATATTTTTCTTACGGGTAAAGCAGGTACGGGCAAAACAACATTTCTTAAATACATACGGGAAAACTGTCATAAGCAGATGGCCGTAGTGGCGCCGACAGGTGTGGCTGCTATAAATGCAGGCGGTGTTACTATGCATTCATTTTTTCAATTACCCTTTTTCCCATTTATTCCGGATACGGGTGGTGGTTTCAGAAATAATAATGATGAAGTAGCAAACCGCAACAGCCTAATCAGCCGGTTAAAAATGACGAATGAAAGAAAAAAAATTATTCGTGAGCTTGAGTTGCTAATAATTGATGAAATAAGCATGGTGCGTTGCGATACACTGGATGCGGTTGACACAATCTTACGCCACGTTCGTCGCAGACATCATGAAAAGTTTGGCGGATTGCAGGTATTATTTATTGGAGATATGTTTCAGTTGCCTCCTGTTATTAAAGAAGCTGAATGGATCCTCATAAAAGACTATTACAATAGCCCGTTTTTCTTTGACAGCATTGTTATAAAAGAAGAACCGCCACTTTTTATTGAGTTCAAAAAAATTTACAGGCAAAGCGAAGAAAAATTTATTAACCTGTTGAACCAAGTGAGGAATAATGAACTGGATGATGATGGAAGGGAGCTATTGGAAAGCCGGTTTAAACCGGTGTTTCGGCGAACAAAAAATGACGGCTATATAATTCTTACTACGCATAATGAGAAAGCAAGAAATACAAATGCAAACGAACTTTTAAATCTTAATGCCAGCTCCTTTACATACAAAGCTGAGGTGACAGGAGATTTTCCTGAATCAGCGTACCCGGCAGATGAAGTTCTTCAATTAAAAGCAGGAGCCCAGGTAATGTTTATTAAAAATGATTCTGAAAAAGCAAAAAGGTATTTCAATGGAAAAATTGGGGTGATTACAGAGCTTGATAAAGAAAAAATTGTTGTTCAGTGTACTAATGAACCGGGTACTATTGAAGTAAAAAAAGAAAAATGGGAAAATATCCGCTATGCAATGAACAATACAACCCGCCAGCTTGAAGAAGAAGTTCTGGGTTCATTTGTTCAGTATCCATTACGGTTGGCATGGGCTATTACAATACATAAAAGCCAGGGATTGACTTTTGAAAAAGCAATTATAGATGCAGGGGAAGCCTTTGCTCCTGGCCAGGTATATGTTGCACTAAGCCGCTGCACTACTCTTGACGGAATCGTTCTTCAAAGCCGTATAAAATCAAATGGCTTTTTTACGGATGAAAGAATTGTCAGGTTTTCGCAAAATAGAACATCGGCAAATTTGCTGGAACATGAATTGCAGGAATCCAGAAAAAATTACCAGTTGAAAATATTGCTTTCGTTGTTTGATTATAAAACAACGATTGCAGAAATTAATGAATTGAGAGATTACTTATCAGAGCACAAATCTTCTTTTAATGATGAAACAGTTAGTTGGATGAATGAAATTTCTGTTAAGGTAAATGAGATGCAAGTGACAGCGGAGAAATTTCAATCGCAACTGAATAATTTATTTCTTCTGGAAGAAAAACCAGAATCCAATACTGTTTTGCAGGAACGTATAAAAGCCGGAGGGATTTATTTTGTAAATGAACAAAATAAATTATTAGAATTAATCCATAAATCACCCGCTGTAACCGATAGCCGGATTCATGCAAAAGAATTTAATGACGGATTGAAAGAAATCTTTGCACAATTGTCAAAAAATAAATATATGCTTGATGGTTTCGTTGGAAAATTTGAAATGGAAACTTATCACCGGAGAAAGAAAAATTTTATTTTACCTGCTTTTACTATAAATGCTTATGCTGGTGTTGCGAAGCAAAGAATTGAAAGTCCTCATCCCCTGTTACATCAGCAGCTAAGAAAAATGCGGGATTCTATTTGTGCAAGAAAAGATTTACCTATTTATATTGTTGCCGGTACTAATACATTAGATGAAATGGCCCATTATTTACCACAAACATTAACTGAGCTAAGAAAAATAAGTGGCTTTGGTGACGCAAAGATTGCACAATACGGTCAGCAATTTTTAGATATTATTATAGTGCACTGTAAAGAGAAAAATCTTTCTTCTTTGATTCATGAAAAAACTCCTAAGAGAGAAAGAAAGGAAACCAGCGGAGTAAAGAAACCAAAAATTGATACAAAGTTTGAGTCGTTTAAATTTTATAAAGAAGGAAAATCAGTTCAGGATATTGCAAAAGAAAGAGGGTTTACTATGCAAACCATTGAAGGGCATCTTGCACATTATGTACAAACAGGGGAAATAAAAATAAGTGAATTAGTAAGCCGGGAAAAAATAATTTTGATTGAACCGGTGGTAAAACATTTTCAGGGAGGAAACATTACTCCAATAAAAGAAAAATTAGGGAGCAATATCAGTTTTGGCGAAATTAGACTAGTACTTGCTTCGCTTGAGTTTCAAAAGAATTCATCGACCCATGAAAACCATTAAAATTTGAACATCACTTGGATTAATTCCAGATATACGACTTGCCTGACCTAAAGTAGTGGGTTTAATTTTTGTAAGTTTTTCCTTTGCTTCATTTCCTAGAGCCTGAATTTTTTTATAATCAAATGTTTCTGGAATTTTTAAATTTTCAAGCTGTCCCATTCTTTCTACAAGTTCTTTTTCTTTTTCTATATAAATATCATATTTCACCTGTATTGAGGCTTGCTCAATTATCGCGGGAGAAAAATTTTTCAATTGTGCTTTTAAGCCTGGTAAATGATTGCATAACTCATCTAACTCAATTCCGGGGCGCAATAAAATTTTAGAAAGTTTTTGCTTTTCACTAATTGGCGACGAAGAAAAATTTTCCAGAAATGGATTTATTATTTCAGGGGTAACAGCTGTTTCATTCAGTATAGTTTTAATTTTTTCAACTCCTTCTTTTTTTGCTCTTACCAAATCCATTCTTTCCTGCGATGCCAACCTAAGCCGGTAACTTAATTCGGTTAATCTTAAATCAGCGTTGTCTTGTCTTAGTAAAGTCCTGAATTCGGCTCTTGATGTAAACATTCTGTATGGCTCTTCGGTTCCTTTACTTATAAGGTCATCGATTAATACACCAATATACGCCTCACTCCTTTTTAATATTACAGGCTCAAGCTCACATACTTTTTGATGAGCATTAATTCCAGCCATAAGTCCTTGACAAGCAGCTTCTTCATATCCGGTAGTCCCGTTTATTTGACCAGCAAAAAATAAGTTACTAATACGCTTGGTTTCCAGAGAGTATTTTAATTGAGTAGGAGGGAAAAAATCATATTCAATCGCATACCCAGGCCTGAATATTTTCGCGGTTTTAAACCCCACTATACTACGAATGGCTTCGTATTGTATTTTTTCTGGCAAGGAAGTTGAAAACCCATTTACATATATTTCAACCGTATTCCATCCTTCTGGTTCAATAAAAAGTTGGTGTCGCTCCCTGTCAGCAAAACGATTGATTTTATCTTCAATACTTGGGCAATATCTTGGGCCGGTTCCATCAATTCTACCTGCAAACATTGGACTTCTATCAAACCCGGTTTTTAGAATGTCGTGTACTTTCTGATTTGTATATGTTATCCAGCAGCTTCTTTGCTCTTTGGGTTTTTCAATATTTAAATAGGAAAATCCTTCTATTATATCATCACCTGGCTGTTCCTCCATTTTTGAATAATCAAGACTCCTCCCATCAATCCGCGGGGGGGTTCCCGTTTTTAATCTGTCGCTTTCGAAACCGAGTGAAACGAGTTGTTCAGTTATTCCTGTGGCAGCTTTTTCTGAAACCCTACCCCCTCCAAAATTTTTTTCACCAATATGAATTATCCCGTTTAAAAAAGTCCCATTTGTAAGTATAACAGCGTTTGCTTCTATTTCATGACCTAAACCAGTGATTACCCCCAAACACTTTCCATTTTTTATCAACAATCCCTTTACCATGTCCTGATAAAAGTCAACATTTGGTGTTTTTTCAAGCATATCTCTCCAAGTGGATGCAAAAAGCATTCTGTCACTCTGAGCACGAGGGCTCCACATTGCCGGACCTTTTGACTTATTCAGCATTCTGAATTGAATCATTGATTTATCAGTCACAATTCCAGAATAACCCCCCATTGCATCTATTTCCCTAACAATTTGACCTTTAGCTATTCCTCCCATTGCAGGGTTACAGCTCATTTGGGCAATTGTCTGCATATTCATGGTTATCAAAAGCACTTTTGAGCCAAGATTTGCAGCTGCAGCAGCGGCTTCACAACCAGCATGGCCTGCTCCAACAACGAGTATATCATATTTAGGAAACATAAAGCTTGCAAAGGTATCTTGTTATATCGGCCACTTTTCTAACTTTTTTAGAAACCCAATCTCTTTATTAACCTCATTAATAGTACGACCTCGATTAAGGAGCTCAAATTCAAAAGCAGAATAATTTTCTATCATATCAAGATACCCTCTAAACTCAATAATAAATTGTTTCTGTTTTTCTGAACTAACTATTTCGGTTAATTCAATCTCATCAATTTTATTAAGCAATTTTAAACAAGGAGGATAATTGGTTGCTTTATACAATTCATTGAAGTATCTTTTTGCAGCTAATACATCCAAGCGGTTTCCACGATCCTTATTTCTTTGAAACTGCTCAACTCTGATATTGGTAAAATTCCAGCACATTTTAAGATCAACTTCATTAGAAAAATCAAAATACGTGACTGGGATAATATGGTCAAATTGCCATTTCCCTCCAAAATCAGCCCAACCAACTCCAGGGTCAAGCTGAACTTCAAACCATTTTCTAATATTTTCTATATCAAGCGCAAAATATGGGGCGTAGCCAACACATATGTTTTTTTCAAGGACATATCTTCTTAACGCAATTTGCCATTTCCTTTTTTCTCTAAATTTTAAAAGGGATGGCGTGATCTCTGTATTTTGAGTCCATCTTTTTCTAGCCATTCATATGTTTTCGCAAATATATCCATTTCACGGGACACTGTTTCTTGCTGAAACAGTTTCCCGTGAAAAAACTTAAAGTATAAATTGAGATACAAGTCTTCTTTATCTCTCATAACGGAAATTTCTTTCTTCCCTTTGTCCTTGTATCCGCAGAGGTGAAGTATGCCGTGAATCATAACCCGATGTAGTTCTTTTGAAAGTGAAACAGTAAGGACTTTTGCGTTATCTCTTGTTCGGTCAATACTTATAAAGATGTCTGCTGTTATATCCTTTTTGCTTTCAGAAAGATCAAAAGTCATAATATCAGTATAGTAATCGTGTTTCAGAAAATCATTATTGAGCTTTCTGAGCTCCTCGTCAGAACAAAAAACAAAGCTTATTAGATTTAGTCTTTTGCCTTCATGCCTTAGGATATAATCGACGAAGGATTTGAATTTTTTTCTGTCCTTAAGTGGATTATTTAGTGAGTTGGAAAAGAAACGAACCTTTTTATTAATATCAATCGCCATATTTTCATATTTCGTAAGCAAAAGTAAACCAGCATATTTAGCTTTGAATAATTCAAATGAGATTAACAGAATTAAAGCCTGGTCAAAAGGCCGTCATAAGTCAATTTACAAATAGTGAGATTTCCTTAAAACTTCTTGAAATGGGCTGTATTCCTGGGGAGAAAATAATAGTAGAACAAATTGCCCCCCTCGGAGATCCAATTTCAATAAGTATATCGGGATATTCCCTTAGCCTTAGGTTAAGCGAGGCGGATAATATTTTAGTAACTATAGTTAATTGATTATCAAATAATTAATGAAAATTGGACTTTATTTTGGTTCATTTAATCCAATCCATTTTGGTCATTTAATTATTGCCAATAACATCCTTAATGAAACAGAACTGAGGAAAGTCTGGTTTGTGGTTTCTCCGCAAAATCCTTTTAAACATAACAATAGTTTGCTAAACGAATATGACAGGCTCCATCTCGCTAGATTATCTGTAGAAAATGATAATAGAATTAATGCTTCGGATATAGAATTTAATTTACCAAGACCATCTTATACCATTAATACGTTGGTGTATTTGCAAGAAAAATATCCAGACTTTGAATTTTCATTAATTATGGGAAGTGATAGTTTTAGAAATCTAAGTAAATGGAAAAACTATGAACGTATCATAAAAGATTATCCTATATATATTTATAAAAGAGAGGGATTTGAAATTGAGAATTCAATTCAGGCAAAAATTACTATTGTTGATGCACCACTACTTCAAATTTCTGCAACAAATATCAGGCAGCTAATAAGGGAAGGAAAATCGATTCGCTACATGGTTCCGGAAAATGTCAGAGAAGAAATAGAGAGCCGAATGTTCTACAAAAAAAAGGTCTAAAAGAAATATCCTAACAACATACACCCGATAACAATAAATGGCGGCGGTAATTTTGTAAATTGTAATAAAGTAAAGGTTGCAGCAATAACAGTTGCATTCAAAAGACTTCCTAGCTTAAACTCAAGCAAAGAAAAATCTTTCATTAAATAAAAGGTTGCAGCAATCATAATCCCAACAACAACTGCATTTATTCCTTCGAGAGAACGGTACACCGCCGCATACTTTTTCATGTTATGCCATATTGGAAAAAAGAATAATACCAATAATGCACTGGGTAAAAAAATAGCAACGGTACCAATCAGGCAACCAAGAATCTGCATCATTGTTTTTTCTTGCTGAGTCCTTCCATAATCTTTCAAAGCCATGCCACCAGCAAACGAAGCGATTGAAAAAACCGGTCCCGGCATTGCCCGCACTATTCCCATCCCGGTGTACATATCTTCTTTATTTATACTTATAACAGCTGAGTCTTTTTTCAATACAGCATCCGGACGAACTGAAAACTGTTCATACATCATTGGCATTAATACCTGTCCGCCACCAAATACAAGACTGCCCATCCGGTAGGTGTTTTCAAAAAGATTGATAGGGCTGCGATTAGGCAAATCATTTTTTCTTGCAACCTCACTTAAAAACCCAGCGAGAATAAATATGATTCCAAACAACCAGAAATTCCACCACTTTATTTTCTTTGGTTTTCGCTCAACTTGTGGAATACGTTTTCTACTGAGGTTTGTTGCAATTCCTCCTGCAATAAAAAGCGAAGGAAAAATCCATGGTTGTTTAAAAAAAAGATAAGTCATCAATCCTGCAAAAATCATTATTACCCACGTTATCGTATTCTTTACAGAAATTTGAAAAGCCATTGATGCCGCATAAACCAAAAAACCAACCGCCATCGGAGGAATGAATTTAAAAACATCAATATTCAACGCTCTTTTATCAATGTATTGCAAAAGAAATGAAAGAGCACCCATTAATATACATGCTGGGGTTATCCATATTATTAATGTAAGAACAGCTAATGGAACGCCCCCTCTTTTATAACCAATTAAAGTAAGTGTTTGTGTAGAAGAAGCTCCGGGAAGAAGTTGACAAAATGCATTGTACTCCATCAACTCCTGCTCTGTTACATAGGGGCGGCGGTGTACAAAAGTTTTAAGCATCATTCCTATATGCGCCTGCGGTCCGCCAAAAGCAGTGATACTATGGATAAAAACAGCCCGTAAAAATGGGATATGACGAAGCAACATGATTGATTAAAAATAAAAAAATTAACCCAAGAAAAACATTCTTAAGTTTTGAAATACTTTTTCCCTTAAATTCATTAAAATTTTATACAATGAAACATCTCACTTTTTTGATTTATATCGTTGCAATTTCAATGTCTTTAATAGCTCAAAAAAAGCCGGTTGATTTTACCGAAAAAATTTCATTGGCATCAGATAAAATAGAAACGAAATGTATCTTTTGGCGAAGAGATATTCATCAAAACCCTGAGTTGGGCAATAGCGAATTCAGAACTGCTAAGCTAATTGCCAACCACCTTCGTTCTTTAGGAATCGAGGTACAGGAAGGCGTAGGTATAACCGGTGTAGTAGGAATATTAAAAGGAGATAAACCCGGGCCATGTATAGGCCTGCGGGCAGATATGGATGCCTTGCCAGTTGTTGAAAGAGTTGATTTGCCCTTTGCTTCAAAAGTAAAAGCAAAATACAATGGACAGGAGGTGGGTGTAATGCATGCTTGCGGTCACGATACACATGTTGCCATTTTAATGAGTGTGGCAGAAATTTTAGCAGGCATGAAGAAGGATTTAATGGGTACTGTAAAATTTATTTTTCAACCGGCAGAAGAAGGACCACCCGAAAATGAAGAAGGCGGGGCTCCACTTATGATAAAAGAAGGAGTTCTTGATAATCCAAAAGTTGATGTAATGTTTGGTTTGCATATTGGCTCTCAGGTGGACGCCGGAAAAATAACTTACAGAAGCGGTGGCATTATGGCGGCATCAGATTGGTTTACGATAAAAGTAAAAGGTAAACAAACTCACGGATCGCAACCCTGGGCTGGCATTGATCCGGTAGTGGTATCTGCTCAAATAGTAAACGGATTGCAAACCATTGTAAGCCGGCAAACAGAGCTTACAAAAAATCCTGCTGTTATTTCTGTCAGCACGTTTCATGGCGGTGTCAGGTCAAATATTATTCCTGAAGAAGTAACGATGACAGGAACAATCAGAACTCTTGATACAGGAATGCAGAGAATAATTCATGACAAAATAATACTTACTGCCACTAAAATTGCCGAAGCATCTGGCGCCACTGCCGAAACAATTATTGAAAAGAAAACATTGGTTACTTATAATGATCCGGCATTGACAAAACAAATGATTCCAAGTTTTATTAAATCAGCGGGAGAATCAAATGTTCAGGAAGTATCTCCTGTAACCGGCGCCGAAGATTTTTCATTCTTTGCTGAAAAAGTTCCATCGCTTTTCTTTTTTATTGGTGGCAAGCAACCAGGGGTGGATCCAAAAAAAGTATTTCCCCACCATACTCCCGATTTCTGGATTGATGAAAGTGGTATGAAAACCGGTATCAAAGCCTTTTGCAATCTTGTGTTTGATTATATGTATATGCCAACGGCCAGCACACAAAAGGGTCAGGAGAAAAAACCATTCTGACAGCAGGAAGAAAAACGGACTCCCCCCAAAAACAAACAGCAGTGGAATAATAAATGACACACGAACATTAACAATAAAAATTTCAAAACTATTGTGGAATTGTTTTGAACCCAAAAAGAAATGGGAAGCCACAGAAAAATAATTATTTAAATAATTGATACACCAGCAAACTCAACACATAAGCCAGGCCCGTCATATATACTAATTGAATGATCGGCCATTTCCAGGTTTTTGTTTCCCGGCGTACTACTGCAAGAGTACTCATGCACTGCATGGCAAATACATAAAATATCATCAGCGATAAACCGCTGGCAAGATTATAAACCGGCGTACCATCCACTCTTGTTGCAGCTTTCATTTTATCTCGCAGCAACAAATCATTTTCTACCTCACCCACACTGTACAGTGTGGCCATAGTGCCCACAAAAACTTCTCTTGCAGCAAATGAAGTAATCAATGCAATGCCGATTTTCCAATCATAACCCAAAGGCGCAATAGCAGGCTCTATAGCTTTTCCCAAAATGCCCGCATAAGAATTTTCAAGCTTTGTTGTCTGATAATTTTTTTCAGCAAGCGTAACATCTGTTTCCGGCAAAGTTTTTACATACTCAAATCTTGCTTTTATTTCTTCCATTCTTTTTCCCGGGCCAAAAGAACTGAGTGCCCACAAGATTAAACTGATTACCATAATTACTTTACCCGCATCAAACACAAATATTCTTGCTTTATTAATCATGGTCTGCACGACATTTCCCCAACGCGGAGAACGGTAAGTGGGTAACTCAAGTATAAAAAAACTTTTCTCTTTTATATGAATAAACCATTTAGCGATATAGGAAACTATTAATGCCATTACTAATCCCGATAAATACAACCCCATCATCACCAAACCCTGTATGCCTAAAAAACCAAATAAATAATTATTGGGAATTACCAACGCAATCAGTATGGTGAATACCGGCAATCTTGCTGAACAACTCATAAGCGGTGTAATAAGTATTGTAAGCAATCTTTCTTTCTTATTCTCAATACTTCTTGCACTCATAATGGCGGGCACGGCACAGGCAAATCCGCTTATCATCGGCATTACACTTTTTCCATTGAGTCCTACGCTGCGCATTAAACGATCACTAAGAAAACTAATGCGTGCCATATAGCCGGTATCTTCCAAAACTGTAACAAGGCCAAATAATATCATTATCTGTGGTACAAAAACAAGGATGCCACTTAATCCCGCCACTACTCCATTTATCAAAAGATCGCTCCACCAGGCAGCGGGCAATGTTTGGGAAAGAAGCGAACCAAATTTTGCAAACCCCCACTCAATCCAATCCATTGGATACTGTGCTACTAAAAACACAGTTTGAAAAAGCAGGAATAACACACTGAACAAAATAAGATAACCCCAGCGGCGGTGCAGCAGAATATTATCCAGCTTATCGGTAAATAAATTTTTCTGCAGCGGGTCTGGCTCTACCACCGTTTGATGCATGATAGCTTTTATTCTTGCATACCTGTCTGTAATTTCTTCTGCCTGCGAAACGGTTTTATTGAGAGGAATATCTTTTATAGCGTCTTCAATAATTTTTTTTATACTACTGCTTAGTGCAAGTTCTTTGTGATTGAATGCAAAATGCAAAGCCTTATAATCACTTAATTCCGGCAACTTTTTTTTAATTGCCTGCACTACCCCTTTGCCCCAAAATGCATCTGGAACAAAATTTCTGATATTAATATGCCCTGTGTTCTCAGCAAACTGAGCTAAAATTTTTTTTAATTGCGGTATGCCTTTATTCTTTCTTGGATTTACAGGAATAACCTGTACGCCAAGTTCTCTTTCCAATCCCTGCACATCAATTTCAATTCCTTTTTTGCGGGCAAGATCCATCATTGTAAGTACCACCACAACAGGAATTTTTAAATCAATTACCTGCGAGGCAAACAATAAATTTCTTCGCAGATTAGATGCATCCACTATTACTACTAATATATCAGGATGCTCAGCATGTTCTTCGTTCATCAGCACATCATAAGTTATCCACTCATCATCGCGGCGGGGGTATAAACTATAGGCGCCCGGCAAATCTAAAAATTCAGCACGGAGTTTTTCATTCAATACGGCTTTACCCACTTTCATTTCTACCGTTACACCGGGAAAATTACCAACTTGCTGATTCAACCCCGTAATGCAGTTGAACAGCGAACTTTTGCCGCTGTTAGGATTACCTACTAATGCTATATGTAAATTATTGCCGCCCACCTTTGCCTGCAAATGTAAAAGGCAAACACATGCTTTGCTTACGAATTTCGGTGTTTTGGAGGGTGATATTTATCATGCCGGTGTAATGAAAAAAACTTTCACCTAAATATTACTTTGAGTTAGTAAGAATATAGTGGTAATAAACAAGTCAGAACTTTAACCAAATCATTCTTTTCAATTGATAACTTTGCTGCAACCAATTAAAAACCGGTATGAATCATTTTAAAAAACTATTAATTACCATTCTGTTTTTCAGTACACAAATTTCTTTTGCCCAAAAAAATAAACCCGCCAAAATAAGTAAAGCCGATAATGTAAAAGTGGCCAGCCTGCAGGCACATATCAGTTTTCTTGCAGATGATAAACTTGAAGGAAGAAGAGCCGGCACCAACGGAGAAAAATTAGCAAGAGAATATATCAGCAATGAATTTCAAAAAATCGGCATTTTGCCAAAAGGAACTAATGGCTATTATCAATCATTTGAAATTTATGAAGGCAAACAAATAAATTCGGCCACGCAATTTATTATTAATAGTAATCAACTGGCTTTAATAAAAGATTTTTTTCCACTTGCATATTCCGCCAACATAAGCCTGGAAGCACTGCCGGCAATTGCTGTGCAGGAAAGTGACATGCCCTGGTTTTATGATTTGAAAGACGGGCTGGAAGAAAATAAAAACAACCCGCATTTTGACATTAATGAATATATAATAACCAATGTAAAAAAAGCAAAGGACCGCGGAGCTTCTGCTATTATACTTTACAATACATCTGCTATAGAAGATAAACTGGAGTTTAACAGCAAAGACAAATCAGAACTGCTGGATATTCCCGTTCTGTATGTTTCAAAAGAAGCAGCAAAAAAATATTTTGCAGATGAATCGGCCACGTTGGAAATAAAATTGAAAATAGATGTTGGCGATAAAAAAAGAACGGGCAATAATGTGGTTGGCTATATTAATAATAGTGCCGCCTCAACTGTAATACTCGGTGCACATTTTGATCACCTCGGTTTTGGTGAAGACGGCAACTCCATGTTAAGAACCGGAGAGAAACTGATACATAATGGAGCAGATGATAATGCAAGCGGCACCGCAGCATTAATTGAGTTAGCAAAAATGCTGAAACAATCAAAACAAAAAAATAACAACTATCTCTTTATTGCTTTCTCCGGCGAAGAACTGGGGCTTAACGGTTCAAAATATTTTGCCGATAACCCAACTATTGATTTGAAGAATGTAAACTATATGATCAATATGGATATGGTTGGCCGGCTGAATGACAGTACAAAAGTATTGACGGTTGGCGGCTATGGTACTTCTCCTCAATGGAGTTCGGTTATCAATATAAACGATAAAAAATTACCATTTGTGATTAAGATTGATAGTGCCGGCACCGGCCCAAGCGACCATCAAACATTTTACAGAAAAGACATACCTGTGCTTTTCTTTTTTACCGGGCTGCATACTGACTATCATAAACCCACTGACGATGCAGATAAAATAAATTATGTGGGGGAAATGCGGATAATAAACTTTATCAATAATATTATTTCTTCAGCGTCATTACAAAATCAAAAATTAGTTTTTACAAAAACAAGAGAAACACAAACGGGCACATCGGCACGGTTTAGTGTTTCACTTGGTGTAATGCCCGATTATACATTTGCCGGCACGGGAGTAAGAATAGATGGGGTAAGCGAAGGCAGGGCAGCACAAAAAGCAGGAATGAAAGCAGGTGATATCATTATACAGCTTGGCGAACACAATGTAAACAGCGTGGAAAATTATATGCAAACGCTTGGAAAGTTTAAAAAAGGCGACAACACTAAAGTAAAATTTAAGCGTGGGCAGGAAATTATTGAGGCGGAGGTTCAATTTTAATTTGTAATTTTAAACATGACTGAAATTCTTGTAAGGATAAAAAACCAGAGAAAAGTTTCTTTTATCAGAGAGCTTTTAAATTCTTTTAATTATGTGGAGTTGAAAGAAATGGAGAAGGAGTTTACCCCGGCAGAAAAAAAGATACTGAAAAACCTGAAAAAATCTTTCCACGAAGTAAGGCTGGCAGAACAGGGAAAAATAAAACTCAAAACCATTCAGCAGGTACTTGATGAGCTATAAAATTATTCCAACAATTGTTTTTGAAAAAGAATTAAAATTTCTGCAAAGAAAATATCCTTCAGTAAGAAAAGATATTGAAGAATTAATTGATTTACTTCAGGAAAATCCGCAGCTGGGAACACCACTGGGATATGATTGTTTTAAAATAAGTGTTGCTATAAAATAAAAAGGCAAAGGGAAAAGCGGAGGGGCAAGAATAATTACCTGCGTAAAAATTTCAGGACAAAAAATTTACTTAATTTCTGTTTATGATAAATCTGAACAGGAAACCATACAAGACAAAAAACTGATTTACTATTTGAAATTATCCGGATTGATTTGATGAAACTCATACTTGACAATAAAAATTTAGCAGATGATTTTTTTGAAGAAGCCCGGCTGCTGGGTATAATGGCGCCCATAAAAGATTACCAGTTTTGCTGGCAACTGAATAATTTGCTGGGCATGGATTTCAGAGTTAATAACGAACTGGAAATTCAACTGAAGAAAAAAAACAGAAATTATTTCTTTAGCCTTTATGAATACCGGGAGCCAACCAGTTCTTTAGAGCACTATATTTACAACAACCAGTTTGATGGCGAGTATCTGCTGCCTGAATTCAAGCATCTTGATTTTTTGTGGCTGATGAAAGGCGACACCGTATCAAATGAAATGCTGAAACAAAGAACCGAAAATCTGAAAACAATAAATGCAGTACAATTAGTA
>JANOJO010000435.1:0-2576 GCA_031418795.1 Bacteroidota bacterium
CACTTTCCGGGGTAATAATAAATTTATGTTTGGGTTTCAGATCCTCTGTACAGTTTATAAAACCTTTTGATACCTGGGGTGCATTACTCAGTTTTATTTTAATGCAGGCAACCGGCTTTATTCCTTTTACCAGTACTATATCACATTCGGCCCCGTCATGTGTACGATAATAATACAATTGCAACTCAGGATTTTTGCAGACGGCTATCTGTTCTGTCACATACCCTTCCCATGAAGCGCCAGCAGCAGGATGTGCAAGCAGATCGTCATCAGAGGGAATATTTAATAAAGCATGTAAAATGCCGCTGTCTCTTATATAAATCTTAGGCGATTTTACAAGACGTTTTTTTGTGTTGGCAAACCAGGGCTGTAATCTTCTTATCATAAAGCCGCCTTCCAGATAATCCACATACCGTAACACCGTAGGAGCCGTAACGCCCAGTGAACGTGCAAAGGTTTCTGCATTCCATACATTACCACTTGTATGCGCCAGCATCACCCATAGCCTGTACATAGTAGTAGTTGAAAAATTTACACCAAATAAAATTTCCATATCTCTTTCCGTATAGCTTCGGATAAAACTGCTCATCCATAGTTGTGCAGCAGTATCCGTCTTTGCAAGCAGGGCTTCGGGAAAACCGCCCCGGTACCAATGTTGTATGCGGGATATGGATGCAGGAAGTTCCGGGAAACTAACCGGTGATAATTCAGTATAAGCAATGCGGCCGGCCAATGATTCTGATACTCCTTTTACCAAGGCAGGCGATGCCGAGCCCAGCAAAATAAAACGGCCCGGTTTGCGGTGGCCGTCAATTACAGGACGAAGTACGGAAAACAATTCCGGTATCAGTTGTACTTCATCCAGTATTACTAATTTGTCCTGCTGACTTTGCAGGTAACTGTCTGCATCCATTAACCGGTTTCGGTCTGCTGCTTTTTCCAAATCGAGGTAAATGGTTTTTCCCTTGCGGGCAGCTACTATTTGCCGGGCAAGAGTGGTTTTGCCCACCTGCCTCGGGCCCAGTATGGCTGTGGCCGGAAACTGTTTCATCAGCTTGCTGATTTGCGCCTGCAACTGCCGTTTAATCATAGTTCAAAGATAGCCATCATCCCCGAAAATCCAAATTAAGATATTGGATTTTCGGGGATGTAAAATCCGTTACAGGTTTGCCCTGCATTGCCGGAGAGATAAATATCTGCTTCTATTGAAAATGCTTTATTGCGCAGTGCATTGGTAAGCGGTTCCGGTTTTTGATAATCGTTGTGGGCATGGATGAATAGTTGTGCAGAAGACAGAATACATGTAAGGGCAAACAGTATGCACAATGAAAGGTATTTCATGGGGCAAAGATGGAATAGTTTTTTACTTATATAAGGTAACTTAAAAGCCACCAGGCTTTAAGTGACATAAAAGGTTTTACACAAATCACATTGTGTCCTAAAACTTACCGCTTTATCGTACACATCAAAATAAGTTTGTTTACCTGTTTCTTTTTATCAAACGTGTCTTAAAAGCAAATTTACTTTAAGACACCTTAATCATTTTTACATAATGGACATTAAAACAAAAATTGGTTTGCGGATTAAAGAACTGCGAACCAAAAAAGTACTCACCCAGGAAGGCCTTGCCTGGAAATCAGAACTCAACAGAACATTTATGAATCATGTTGAGAATGGCCGTAAAAACATTTCAGTTGAAAGCTTGGAGAAAATAATATCCGGCTTAGAAACTAACACAAAAGAATTTTTCAATTCTGATCTATTCAACGGAAAAAAAAGAAGCAAATGATAACTGAGGAAAAAGCAACATTATTAAGTTCTAAAATTCATTTGGCGTCGGATAAACTATGGAAGGTAGCTTTATTCGGACCCGACAACTTTAAAGCGGCTGTTATTAGTTATTATCTGCGGACTAAAAACAAAAAGCTAAAAAAACATGCAATACAATACGCTTCGGACTTTCTATCGGGATATCTGAATGGAGAGTTAACAAGCAGGGTTGCCGAGGAAGCACTTCAGTACCTTATTAAGTTTGATGATGATGTGCTTTTCCCAACACCAGCCAACCCTAAATTTACTTTCATTGACTTGTTTGCAGGAATTGGTGGTTTCAGAATTGCAATGCAAAGAAATCAAGGCGAATGTGTTTTCTCTTCTGAGTGGGATAAGATGGCACAAAGAACCTACTACGCAAATTTTGGAGAAATTCCTTTTGGTGATATAACAAAACCTGAAACAAAAAAATGGATACCAGATAAATTTGATATTATATGTGGCGGATTCCCTTGTCAGCCGTTTTCAATTGCAGGAGTAAGCAAAAAAAATAGTTTAGGTCGTAAACATGGATTTGAAGATATAAAACAAGGGAATCTTTTCTTTCATATTGCCGAGATAATTGAAAAGCATAGGCCCAAAGCATTCTTTTTAGAAAATGTAAAAAACCTTGTTTCGCATGATAAAGGGAAAACGTTTAAAATAATTAAAGAAACCTTAGTTGACCTGGACTATTCATTTCATTTTAAAGTGTTGAATGGAAAAAGTTTTGTTCCGCAGAATAGGGAAAGAACTTTTATGGT
>JANOJO010000436.1:0-1864 GCA_031418795.1 Bacteroidota bacterium
CGGAGAATAAAACCTGATGTGGCCATTGTAACAGATGTAACACATGATACCACTACCCCGATGATAAGTAAAATAGTGGAAGGTGAAATTGCCTGCGGCAAAGGACCATCACTTGCTTATGCACCTGCTATTCATAATAAACTGCTGAAAGTAGTGGAAGATGTGGCTGCTAAAAAGAAAATACCAGTGCAATGGAGAACACTCAGCCGCAGCACGGGCACCGATACTGATTCTTTTGCTTATGCAAACGACGGATGTCCTTCAGTGTTAATTTCGATTCCATTGCGCTATATGCACACAACAGTAGAAATGCTGCATCGTGATGATATTGAAAATACAATTAAGCTGATGTATGAAACTTTACTTGCATTAACACCAAAAACAAATCTTAAATATCTGTAACATGAGTTTTACACTTTTATATGTTGACCCCGGAAGCGGCAGTTACCTTGTACAGGTAATCATTGCAGCCATACTGGGAGTTATTTTTTATTTTAAAACCATCTGGTTCAGGATAAAATATTTTTTTACAAGGACTAAGAAAAATGATCATTCCAAAAACGAACAATAAATGCCCGGACACTCCCGTCATTCTGCTTCCTATAAAGATCCTTCGGGTTTTATTTTTCAGTCATCAGGAAAAATATACAGGCAGGTAAATAAAGTATATGCGGAGCATTATGATCATTTCATCCACTCTGGACTTTATAATTTATTAACGGAGAAAAATTATCTTTTATCTCATTCTGAAATAAAAGAAAATCTTTTAGAGTCTGATGATTGGTACACCACCCTGCTGCCGGATCAGCTTTCTTTTATCAGTTATCCTTATGAATGGTGTTTTGAACAATTGAAAGATGCGGCATTACTCACACTTGATCTTGTAAAAATTTCTGTGGAGAAAGGTATGATACTGAAAGATGCCACAGCATTCAATATCCAGTTTCATAAAGGCAAACCTGTTTTTATTGATACACTTTCATTTGAAAAATATGATGAGTCAGTTCCCTGGATTGCTTACCGCCAGTTTTGTGAAAATTTTCTTTTCCCCTTGTGGCTGGCTCATTACCATAAAATGAATTTTCAAAACCTGTTTACTATTTATCCTGATGGGATAACGGCTGAGGTGACAGCAAAGCTGTTACCGGCAAAAAGTAAGCTAAGTCTTGGTGTATGGCTGCATGTGCAACTACAGAACAGAATGAGTAAAAAAAGCAGGGATGCAACAACAATTCGAAATTTTTCTAAAACCAAGTTGCTGAACCTGGTAAACCATCTTGAAAGCATCATTAAAAATCTTGATAACAGCAGCAAGACTAACTGGAGTAATTATTATACTGAAAGCGTTTCGGGGAAAAGTTATCTGACTTCGAAAGAAAAAATAATTTCTGACCTGCTTGAACAGGTTCAGGGAAAGGTTGTTCTTGACCTTGGCGCTAATGATGGTTTTTTTTCAATACTGGCAGCAGAAAAAAACTTTGTGGTAATAGCGGTGGATAATGATGAACAATGTATCAATATCCTGTATAAAAAAATAAAACAGCAGAATATAGCTGGCTTATTGCCGCTATGTATTGACATCACCAATCCTTCAGCAGGGTCTGGCTTTGCCAATAAAGAAAGAAGCTCATTCAATGAAAGGAAACAGGCAGATGTGGTAATGGCACTTGCTCTTGTTCACCATTTAGTGATTGGAAAAAATATTCCGCTTGAGCATGTTGCAGAATATCTTCATTCAATTTCGTCACAACTGATTATTGAATTTGTACCTAAAGAGGATGAAAAAACACAGTTGCTGCTGCAGAATAAAAAAGATATTTACACAGAATATTCGCAGGAACAATTTGAAAAAAAATTTCTGCAA
>JANOJO010000437.1:0-2292 GCA_031418795.1 Bacteroidota bacterium
CTTATTACAATTCTTCTTGCTATTTTTTTTGCAGAAAGAAAAGCTGAAAGAAATATTACGCCGGTTTTATAAAATTTACTTCGCATTTTCCGGTAAAGCAAATGCAACATAAGCATCACCGGATTTAGTACCAAGCTTACCGCCGCCGCAGGCAATAACAATATATTGTTTTCCATTCACAGCATATGCAGAAGGTGTGGCAAAACCAGGTGCAGGCAAATCAGTTTCCCACAAAAGCTTTCCCGTTGTTTTATTAAATACTCTGAACTTTCCATCCCGTGAAGCAGCAATAAATAATAAACCACCAGCAGTTACTACTGAACCTCCATAATTTTCTGTTCCGGTTGGAGGAATTCCTTTCGCTGTTAATTCAGGATACTCACCAAGTGTATTTTTCCAAACGTAATCGCCAGTATTCAGATTTATTGCTGTCAGTGTGCCCCAGGGTGGTTTTATTGCAGGATAACCTTCAGGACTTAAAAATTTATAATAGCCCGTCATTGCATAGGGCAGATTGCGAAATGTATCCGGCTTATGAATTGGCGCAATGAATTTTTTTTGCTGTTCTTTTTTTAAATCAAGCACATAAGCCATCACAGCATTCTTCTCTTCATCATCAATATGTCTGAATGATGGCATCATTCTTCTGCCTGAATTTAGCAGCGATACTGCATCTTCCAGTTTATATTTTGCCTGTAGATTAAGCACGGTTGGATTATTTCCTGTTCCTTTTCTGTCAGCGCCGTGGCAACTGACACAATGTTTTTCATATAAACGTTTTCCTGCCTGGGCATAATTTTCATTTTTTGGAATTTCAGGTTTTACATCCTTTATTGTTAGCAGCCATCCCATTTCATTTGCATTCACATAAAGTATTCCTGTTTCAGGATCAAAGGTTGGGCCTCCCCATTCTGCGCCGCCATCAAACCCCGGAAATACTACTGAAGTTTGCTTGCCCGGTGGTATAAACATTTTTCCATAACGGTACCCAGATAAATCTTTTTTCAATTTAGCAATAGAAGTATCCGGCAGGTAAGGATTGATATCATCTGAAGAAAAACTTTGCCGCACAAATGGTTTACTGAAAGTTGGTATTGGTTGTGTAGGCCACGGTTTTTCATTTAGCAGTTCAGTATTAGTATCAACAGCTATTTCATTAACCGGGTATACCGGGTTTCCGTTTTCTCTTTCAAACAACCAAACCATTCCATGTTTTGTAGTTTGAGCCACTGCATCAATCTTCTTTCCACCTTTTGTTATTGTTACCAGTGCCGGCGGAGTGGGAATGTCATAGTCCCACAGGTCATGATGAATAAATTGAAAATGCCATTTGCGTTTGCCAGTTGCAGCATCAAGTGCCAGTAAACAATTGGCAAATAAATTTTGCCCATTTCTTTTGCCACCATAAAAATCAAATGATGCTGAGCCTGTAGGAGCAAATAATATTCCCCGTTCTTCATCCAGTGTAAAACCACTCCAGCTATTAGCGCCTCCGATATTTTTATATGCAATACTATCTTCCCATGTTTCATAGCCATATTCCCCGGGTTGGGGAATAGTATGAAAAATCCATTTCAGTTTTCCGGTTCTTACATCATAAGCCCTGATATGTCCGGGAGCGGCTGCCGGACCTTCATCCACCCTTGATCCAAGTATGTACAGGTTTTTATAAATTATTCCGGGTGATGTAGCAACAACAAGAAGATCTTTTACATCGCGGCCAAGATCGTCATGCAAATCTTTTTTTCCATTATCGCCAAAACTTTTTACCAGTTCACCCGTTACGGCATTTATGCAATGTAACAAAGAGCCTATGACAAAGAATATTCTTTTATCCTCTTTTCCATCTGTCCAGTAAGTAACTCCACGGTTATTTACAACAATAAAATGCCAGCTTTGACTATTCCGGTAAACTGAATCAGGATTGAATTCCCATATTTTTTTGCCGGTACCTGCATGCAATGCTATTAATTTAAGAGTAGGGGAAGTAACGTACATCACAGAATCTATGACGATGGGATTACATTGCATCTGTGAAAACTTAGCAGTGTCTGCATCTCCGGTATGATAAACCCAGGCTGGTTTTAATAACGCAACATTACTTGTGTCTACCTGGTTTAAGGAAGTATACCTGATGCCTTTTTTACTGCCACCTGTTATTTCCCATGTAGTATATTTTTCAGTTGCAGATTGGCAGGAAACCAATACGAAAAAAAAGCTAACCCAAATTAGTTGGTTCATTATTTTATTTTCTGATTTTAAATATACAAAAATGAGCTATAGATAAATCAA
>JANOJO010000438.1:0-9937 GCA_031418795.1 Bacteroidota bacterium
CGGGAAACTGGCGAGGATTCCGTCCCCCAGTTCCTTAATTAATTTTCCGTTGTATGTATCAATAATGGGTTGGTGGATTTCCCGATTTATTTTAAGAATTTCAAAAGCCTTTTGCTCATCTTCGCCCATCAACGCCGTGTATCCGACAATATCGGTAAACATGATGGCGGCGAGCTGGCGGGATTGAGACATTACTAAGCAAGTTTATTTTATTTTCTCATAGAATTATTGATGGATTCCTATTATCACTCTTTGTTTAACAGAATCATATCTTCCTTTTTCAATTTTTCAATGATTTCATCAAACTTTTCATGGAAAATCTGAATCAATTCATTTTTTGAAGTATTTCCAAGCTTTACCAAAATAAGTTTATGCGGCTCATTCCTGATCATAAAACTGTCAAAGAAATCACTGTCTTTTGTAATCAGAATTCTCTTTTCATTTACAGAAATAGAGTTGATTTCTTTGTCTGAAGTATTGTTGCCAAGTTTGAGATCCAAAGTATGGATACAATCATATCCTTTATCAATAAAGAGTTGCCGGAGAGTTGGTGGTAATTGTGCATCTAATAGAAACTTCATGCTGCTTTTATTTCTGCATATTTATGTTTCATATTTAAGACAGCATATTGCAGGCAAGCCTGAATATCTTCTTTCTCCAGGTCAGGAAATTCAGTCAATAAGCCTTCAATAGTGTCGCCGCCTGCGAGGTATTCCAGCAAACCTTCAACTGTATAACGCATATTACGTATAGTAGGCTTGCCATGTGCTATTTCAGGGTTAATGGTTATCCTGTTTAATAATGAGGTTGACATAAAGAATAATTGAATACTAAAGTTACAAATTAATAATTACAAGCCACTTTCAGTTGTCTGGATGGTATTTGTAATGCTTAGTTCTTTTTAAAAAACTCAAATGCTTTTTGTTCATCATTGCCCACTAACGCTATGTACCCGACAATATCGGTAAACATGATGGTGGCGAGTTAGCGGGATTGTGACATTTTTTTTAAAAATAAAAATTAATGGCCTGCCTGTTAAATCAGGATGTTTATCAGTATAATAAGTTTGCGTGAACTCATTTAACAGGCCCCAAATATTTATCGTACCAAAGAAGTGTTTCTTTTACGAAATCAGTACGGGGTACCAAGTGTCCCGATTCATAAATAATCATTTTTTTATTCTCCTTCGGAGTGCCTAAGAAATCAAACATGGGTTTTTGTGAAGTTTCTACAGGAAAAAACATATCATGTTTTCCGTTCAGCATAAGTACCGGTTGAGTAATTCTGGGAAGAAAATTAATCTGGTCTGCTTCGGGCAATGCTTTATGCATTTCCATTCCACCTACATTCAATACAACCGTTTTAATTCTTTTTTCCACTGCCGGCATAATGCCTCCTAAAAATCCGCCCCAGCTCCAACCAAGAAAACCAATCTTGTCAGCTTGTATATCTTTGCGGGTTTCCAGGTAATCAATCGTTCTTCCAATATCTTTTCTCCACATGATAACATGATCTTTATAAAACACAGTTTCTTCCTGCAAATCTGATTTTAAATCATCGTGCCTTTCATGTGTTCCTTTATAAATAGGCCATATCATAGCACGGCCGCTTTTCAGAATAAAATCTAATCTATTAATAGCATCAGGATTAAATTTTTTTGAAAAAATATCACCTGAACCCGGAAAGAACAGAACGGTTTGATAAGGTGGCTGAAAGTTTTTGGGTAAAAAAAGGAAAGCCATCATCCGTTCATTATTGTACCCCGCATCAAAAGAAATTTTTTCAGCTTTCCAGACTTCACTTTCTATTGTAGAGTCAATCGTTGCATTCAATGATTTCTTATCATACGCATACTGTCTTAAAAAAATGTTGAACGTATTATCATCAACAGGTTTTTCTTTATGATAATCCCGAAAAGCCATTAATGCAGGTTTAGTTAAGTAAACAATGCTTGTATCTCCTGGAAGTTCTTTCATACACCTGAAACCATTTGCTATACTTCTATCTAAAGCAGGTTGTGTATATGCATCGTTAAACGAGTAAGTAGGTTCATTCCAACCTCCACCCAATATAAATCGTAACCCCGGGTTATTACTTTCATTGAAGCACCATTCCCTGGCATTACCTGCAAGATCATAAATGCCAAATGAGTTAATTCCAGCCATACTACCAACAGCCGTTGTTGACTTTCCATTATAATTACTTAGTGGAACGATGAACTCAGTACGGGAAGTTTCTGCTATACGGCCCCAATGATATACTGTAGGTAGTTGTTTATTTACATACGCAGCATATGCTGCTGCTTCATACCAGGAAATACCTGTGACGGGATGATTTTCCTGGCCATCCGGATATGTTTCTGCTTCCCAATTAGCGGGGCCCTGTCTCCCGGTTTTATCTGTAAATAATTTTAAAGCATCCTCCAGTGGAATTTCTTTTCCATTTGAATAGACGGGATATTTCCAGAAACTTTTATTTGTATATCCACCTGCATTCATAAAAGCTTTATACTGGCTATTGGTAACTTCAAACCGGTCCATTAAAAATTCAGCTACTACTTTTCCTCCGTGTTGTTCCAGGCCTACTATCAGCATGGGTGTTTCTTTTTTGGGGATACGTACCATATTTTCCGGCAAGCTACCAGATGCATTTAATTTCAGTGTATCAATATCAGGTCCCAGTCTTTCGTAAGCCATTGGCCCGGCATATTCAATTGTTTGAAATCCTTTTTTTCTTATTTCCATTCTTAAATAACCTCGGGGAAATTTCACATCCTTCAATGGTGTAATGCCTGCCAGTCTCCATGCGGCATCAGGCTTATGATAATCTTTCCAATACACTTCTGCTCCTGCCGGTTCAGTTTGCATTGAAATAGTAGTAGCAACAATTGGAAACAACCTGATCAATGCTGAATCCTTTGGAATATATTTTTCTGCTTCCAGCGCCAGGTCGTAAGCTTCAGTAGGAGGGCGGAAATTTTCATTGACTAATTTTTGAATAGCCGGAAGTAATTTATTCCTTGCATTTTGTTTTTTTATTTTTGGTGGGATAACCAGGTATCCTGCTACAGATAATACCAGCACGGCTGATATAAGTCTTATCAATAAAGTTTTTTTGCCAATAGAAATTTTTTTACTGACATACTTTATTCCTTTTCCTTCAAGTTTTTTATTCAAAGGAATATTTAACCCGGAATTGCTAACCGCAAATATTTCTACCGGTTCTTTTACATTTTTCAATGAATATTTTCCAAGCGAAACAGTTTGTATGTCTTTTTGATTCTTAATATCATCAAATACTTTTGCAGATATAAAAATGCTGCCGGGCAAAGCAAGAGATTCAAGCCTTGATGCAATATTTACCCCATCACCATGTACATCCGAATCTTCAAAAATGATGTCTGCCTGGTGAATACCAATCCGAACCGGTACTTTCGGTTCCTGTTGCATGGTTATCTGTAATGCAAGAGCGGCTCTTACAGATTCAATGGCGCTGTCAAAACTGCAAAGGGCACCGTCGCCCATCCATTTAATGATCTTTCCTTTATGAATGCTGACTTCAGCTTCTAATTTTTGTTTCATTTTTTCACGAAACTGAAGTGCTTTTACTTCATCTTCTTCCATCAGGGCTGTGTAGCCCATAATATCGGTAAACATAATGGCGGCGAGCTGGCGGGAGGAAGACATAATTGAACAGATGATTTTTGAAGTTAATAATTCTTTTTATAATCATAAACACAAACAGGCCGCTAAGGAACCTTATTTCACAAACCCCATTTTTTTCAAAATATTCTGATGTGCATCGCTTTGAAAATATTCTTTACTATAGAATAATGGAAGGTACATCAGGTATGCTGAAAGAGATTTCATTTCAATAGTTTTTTCCTCCCATTCGTTGGCTTTTTTATAATCACCTTTCAGGTAGTAGATATAGGAAAGATTCCAGGGGTCTTCCAGTGTGTTTTCAGAAGCATATTTTAAGAAACGGTTTATGACAGAATCCGCCTTTTCCTTTTCATTACAATTTTTATAGATAAACACCAATGTAACCTGCAATAATTCAGAACCCCAACCATCTTTAAACAATTCTTCTGCCCTCCTGGCCAACGGCAATGCTTTATCATATTCTTTCAGAAAAATATGTCCATATGATTTTTTAATATGGCCCCATATCCAGTTGGGATGCAGTTCCAGTGCTTTGCCAAATGCTTCTGTACTTTTTTTGAAATTGCCTGCAATGAGATTTGTCCATCCAAGATTGTGAAGACTGGAAATAGAAACAGGGTCTAACTCTACAGCTTTGTCAGCATATGGGAGTGCCTCTTTATACCTTCCTATATCAGCCAGTGTAGCGGAATACCTTATATAGATTGTTGCATTGCCGGGGTCAAGTTTTAATGCTTTTTTGTAAGAATTGACTGCGCCCTGCCAATCCCAGTCATAATAAAATTTTAATGCGCCTTCTGTTGTATAAATGTCTGCCAACTCCGGGTCTAATGCTTTGGCCGCTTCGATAGCCGTTCTGGCTTCATTAACGATTTCATTTTTACTGGCTGTTGAAAAAAGTGCCTGAGTTACTTTCTCATTGGCAATGGCGGCATACGCTATTGCATATTTAGGATCTATTCTGATTGCTTCCCTGAAATGCGATAAAGCTTTTTCTGATTCTTCGGGTGTAGAGCCATAGCTTAAATAACGGCCCTTCATGTATTCAGCATAGGCAGCAGGATTCACTTCTTTATTTTTTTGAACAACTTTGGTATTGTTTATTAAGGCAATCTGCAACGGGTTCATTAAAGAAATAATAATTGAATCTTCAATTCTTGAAATATCATCGCTTGTCAGTTCGTATTTATTACCCCAGAGCAGGTTCTGGCTAACAGCATCCACCAGCTCGCAATTCAGAAAATAAGCATTGTTCTTTTTTTGTAACCGGCCAGTCAATACAACATCCGCATTCAATAATTTTCTCAGGCTTACAATACTACGTGATGTGTCAGCTAAACCGAAAGTAGCAGACCGTGCAAAAACTTTGATACCAGCGATATTTGAAATCCGGTTGATAAGATTTTCCGGAATACCATCTGATAAAAAAGATAAGGTGGAATCGTTTTGTAAATTTTCAAAAGGAAGAATAGCCAATGATTTTATAGTTGCAGCAACTATTTTTTTTGGAAGAATTGAATTTTTAAAAAGGAAAAGTGTTGATAAAACCAAAACTGCAATTGCAGCAGTAATCAATATTCCCTTTTTACTTTTCTGTTTTGGTGTAATTTTCAGTTTGCCTTTCATCTCCTCCGGTTTGGGAACAACAAAGCCCGGATTGGACAGAGCAAACACTTCAATCGGTTCTTCTACGTTTTTGAATTCAAAACTACCTAAGGATGTAATTTGAAATTCTGATTTGTTTCTTATTTCATCAGTAATTTTTTTAGAAAAAAGAACTGAGCCCGGAACGCCCAATGTTTGAATACGGGAAGCAATATTCACCGCATCGCCATAAATATCATTGTTCTCAAAAATTATTTCACCCTGGTGAATACCGATGCTTAATTGAAAATCTTTTGCAGCGTTGCAGGCTTCCTGAATTTTTATGGCTGCATTCACTGCATCAGAAACTGTATTGAAGCTTGCCATAACACCATCGCCCAATTCTTTTATCCATCTGCCATTGAATTGTTCGATGATCGGTTTTTGTAATTCCCTGTTCTTTTTAAGTAACTCAAATGCTTTTTGTTCATTATTTCCCATCACCGCCGTGTACCCGGCTATATCGGTGAACATAATGGCGGCGAGCTGGCGGGTGGATGACATTTGAGAAAATTAGGGAATATTAGGGAATATAATTCAATTTCAAACTGGTAGTTGAATAATAAACTCACTTCCTTCTCCTTCTTTACTTTCCACTTGTATTTCTCCACCATGTGCTTTTACAATATCATAGCTTAACGATAAACCCAATCCAGTTCCCTGACCTGTTGGTTTGGTGGTAAAAAATGGTTGAAAAATTTTATCTACTATTTTTTGAGGAATACCAGGGCCGTTGTCACGAACAGAAATTAAAACTTCAGCCCCCCTGCCCCCCGAAGGGGGGTTCTTTAGAGTCTTTATCCAAATAGTAGGTTCATGTTTGTAGTTAGGGTCTTTGAACCCCCCTTCGGGGGGCAGGGGGGCTGCATAAAAAGCATTTGTAATTAAATTCAAAATCACTCTTCCAATATCCTGAGAGATTACATTTATGTTTCCAATTGTTTCATCAAAATCAGTTTTCATGGTTGCATTAAAAGATTTGTCCTTTGCTCTTAACCCATGATAAGCTAATCTTAAATATTCATCTGCCAGTTTATTAATATCTGTTGGTTCTTTTACTCCAGTGCTTGTTCTGCTGTGCTGCAACATTCCTTTTACAATATCGCCTGCACGTTTGCCATGATGATTTATTTTTTCTGAGTTGTCTGTAACATCTTTTGCTATCAATTTTACTTCATCATAATTTCCTTTACCAATTTCTTCATTCATTTCTGCAAGTAATTCCGTATTCACTTCCGAAAAATTATTGACGAAGTTTAATGGGTTTTGAATTTCATGGGCAATGCCGGCAGTGAGTTCTCCCAACGAAGCCATTTTTTCTGATTGGATGAGCTGTGCCTGTGTGGATTTCAAATTACTTAAGGCTTTTTCAACATTGTTTTTTTGTTTATCAATCTCTATATTCTGTTGGTGAAGCAGGAGGTTTGCTTTTTTTTCTTTTTGCCTGCTGCGAAATATAAGTCCTGCAACAACCAGTACAGAAAACAAAGCAGCAAATGCAGAGAATATAATCCATCGCTGCTGAATGGTTTTTTTCTGAAATTCTATTTCTTTTCTTTCCTGTTCAGCTTTTAGTAAAAGTTCTTTTTTTGAATATTCATAATCAGCACCAAGATTGGCGGCTCTTTGTTCTGTTTGCTGGTTGTTTATGCTGTCTGCATAAAGCTTGAATTGCTGATAATAATACAAGGCCTGCATGCCTAACCCTTTTGCTTCGGATATTTTACTCATGGTTTCATTTCCATCTCTTACTAATTCAATGAAGCTAATTTGCCTGGCTATGCTGATACCCTGCTGTGTAAAACCGAATGCTTTTTCATAGTTTTTCAAGGCAAAGTTTACTTCACCTATTCCTAATAAACTCCTGCTTATATACTCCTGGCTGCCGATCTCAATTGCTAATTGTTTTGACGTTTGGTGAGCTGTAACAGCATCCTCATACTTTCCCTGTTTCAAATAGATAGAGGCTAGAATTGATGAAATGAATGCACCGGTTTCCTTGTTACCGGTTCTCTGATTTAATTTTAAGGCTTTTAAAAGATAGTCCTGTGCTTCATCATATTTACCCAGCCTGAAATATACCTCGCCAATATTTGCATTGGCTATTTCAATACCAGATATGTAATTTATTTGTGTAGAAAATTGCAGCGATTTTAAATAATTATTCAGTGCATCGGTAAATTTTCCCTGAACAAAATAAATAGCGCCAATGCCATTGATGGAAGAAGATATTCCCAATGTATCGCCAAGTTGCTCTCTCATTGTTAATGCCTTGAAATAATTTTCAAGTGCTTCAGGAAATTTTCCCAGGTTGCTGTATACAATGCCCGTGTTATGATAAACCCTGCCTGCGCCTTTAATATAGCCGGATTCTGTTGCAATTGCCAGGGCTTCGGCAAAAAGTGATAACGCCTGATTGTATTCCCCTTTTATATTATATGCTAAACCTTTGCTCCTTAGTGCATCTACTTTTCCTTTCTGGTAATTTATTTTATCACAAAGTGGGGTTATCTGTTGTACCAATACAATAGTAGTGTCAGGGTTTATATTATGATATTTAAATGCCAGTTCGTTCAATGTATTGATGTAATTTGTATCCTGTTCATATTTTTTTTCTCCCCGGTATTTTACAATTAGAATAGAAAGGCTGTCAATTTGTTTTTGCTGGGCAAACAATATTGCAGGCATTAAAATAATGATTGCAAAAACTAATAGTAAGCCAGGTATTTTTATTTTCATAATGCAGTTTATTTTTTTGCATCTCTTTGCTAAACAGGAAGGGTGATAATAAACCCCGCTCCTTCATCTTCCTTCGTTTCCACTTTCAATTCTCCACCATGTGCTTTTACAATATCATAACTTAATGATAAACCTAATCCAGTTCCTTGGCCAGTTGGTTTTGTAGTAAAGAATGGTTGAAAGATTTTATCAATATATTATTTTTTATTTTTAGTCTTTGAATCTTTAAGAATTTTCTTATTGTCAGTTTCCAGCTTACGCTGTAGTTTCTTTACATCTTCTGCTGCCGGTAAATTTTCGGGTTTGATGCCTCTTTCCAAAAGCATTTTTCGTACAGCGCCGCTGTTATCAATATGTTCTTTTTCAATGGGGCTTTGTCCTTTTAAATCTTTGGTTTGCACATTCAGCCCCGTCATTTCTGCAGCCAAATCTTTTGCTTTAATACTTATAGTTGGCAGAAAGTCGGCAACCGGTCTGTTATCCGGGGTACCCATTTTATTTTTCAATTGCAAAGTTGATAAACGGAACAATGCCTGGTCACCTTTTGACCTGATTATGGCAAAACCTTTATTATCCACTCCCCGTTCATATAAAATACCAGAGAGTTGTTTTTCTGTGTGGCTTAATTTTTCACGGGCTTTAATTCTTTCAAATTGCAAAAGCCTTTGTTCAACAATTTCTGCCCTTCTTGTTTGTACAGCAAAGTAATTTTGAGCAAATGCAATTTCAGGTTTGCGGCTGTCTCCATTTTGTGCAACAAGATAACAGGCATACCGGGTCAATGCAACATCATCAATGATTTGTTGAGCTCCCTTTCCTGCTTCTATCACCTTCCTGACATCAGGAAAGTGATTGTTTATTTCTTCCCCTGCATTATTACATGCATCTTTTGCTTTTTGAATAACTTTTTCAAAGTTTTCCCATTTGCTATACCCAAGCAGCAATTGCATTTCTCTTGCACTCCAACATTCTACGCCTTCTATTTCAGAAGCAGCAGATTCAAACCGGATAAAGAGTTGCCTTATTTCTTCTGTTTTCATTTTATTAAAATTTGTTTAATAAATTCCCGAGCATTTACAAATTATACAGATAATTGAATAATAAACTCACTTCCTTCCCCCTCTTTAGTTTCCACTTTTATTTCACCACCATGTGCTTTTACAATATCATAACTTAATGATAAACCCAATCCTGTTCCTTGTCCGGTTGGTTTTGTGGTAAAGAATGGTTGAAATATTTTATCTACTATTTTTTGAGGGATGCCGTTGCCATTGTCTTTTACACTCACCTCAATTTTTCCATTTACTTTTTTTGTGCTTACAAAAATCGTTGGCTCATATTTTTCTGCATTCAATTTCTGTTTTTCGTTTGTTGCATAAAATGCATTAGTGTATAAGTTGAGCAGCACTCTGCCAATATCCTGCGGAATAATATTGATGTTGCCGATGGTTTCATCAAAATCCGTTTTCATCGTTGCATTGAATGATTTGTCTTTTGCCCTTAAACCATGATACGCCAACCGCAAATATTCATCCGCCAGTTTATTAATATCCGTTGGTTCTTTTTGTCCGGTGCTGCTGCGGCTGTGTTGCAGCATTCCTTTTACTATATCACCTGCACGTTTGCCATGATGATTTATTTTTTCAAGGTTTTGTTTTAAATCCTGCGCTATTAATTTTGCTTCATCATTATTTCCCTTATCTATTTCACTATTCATTTCATCAACCAACTCTGTACTTACTTCCGAAAAATTATTGACGAAGTTTAAGGGGTTCTGTATCTCATGTGCAATGCCTGCTGTAAGCTCACCCAGCGAAGCCATTTTTTCGGATTGGATGAGTTGAGTCTGTGTTATTTTTAGTTCTTCTAATGCTTGTTCAACTTTTTGT